>NZ_BORB01000056.1:0-18054 GCF_018332955.1 Lederbergia ruris | reverse complement strand
CCCACCTCATTCTGTTTGGGGGTGAAAGTAAACGAATGAAGGAGTCTATGATGATGAAAAATTAGAGGTTGGCAAGTGGTTTACAAAAAGGGCTGCCGTTTCATGCATTTTACACTTGCCAAATACATAAAAGATGCATGGGACAAAGGTAAACCCCGTTCCTTTGTTCAGGGGCTTGACAAAGCGCTGAATTGTTCATAAATCTAGCACCTTTATCTAGAAAATGGGTTTCTTTCTATATGAAATAGGTTTTCCACTCCTAAAATGGGGATTTTTTCAGAGAAATGAGTTTCCTCTAGAAAAGTCGGTGGAGTTAGACCACGCATTTGTAAATTGAATTCTTACCTAGTAAGGAATGATATAGACATTTTCCGCCCAGAAACTGTTGAACTAAAGAATCCTTCTGGATCGAATGAAAGTGGTAAATTCGCATGTAAGAAGCGGCCCAGTCAATAATCAAATACATAATGATTTTTCGAAACGAGAATAAAGAATTGCTTTTTAATGGGATCAAAACATCAAAAGTATTTTCATTTTCCATCTCTTTCAAAGATCGCAGGAAGGGCAACGGTCCAGCTTGTTGCATTTTTCAATTGAAAGTTAACTTTAATAGTAGATAGATTTGTATCCTTCTGCATGAAAACAGATCTGTCAGCCATATGCATTTCCCATTCCTACAATTCTACCAATCCTAAATTCACTAAATTATCATAGTTAAATTTAAGCCTTCAAATAATTCCATCAGATAAAATTCTTTGGAGATAATATCATTTTGTTTCACTTTTTAATGTAAAATCCTCCCCTAATGTTATGACGGAGGTTTCGTAAACCTATGTCAGGCAGAGGAGGATTTTTATCATATGCAAAGGCCTTAATAAATTTTTAATGACCAAAATATTGTTGCCTAAATTCACTTGGAGACCTGCCTTCATTTTTTTTGAATGTCCTGCTAAAATAAGCTGTTTGTGAAAAGCCACAACTTTCAGCAATTTTTTCTATCGTCATATTCGTTGAAACCAGTAACCGTTTTGCCTGATCTAGTCTCACACTATTCACATATTCGATAGGAGTACAACCAAGCGCATTGATCATACATCTAGAAATATAATTTGGATGATAACGAAGTTGTTCACCAAGTTCCTTGTAGCTGATTTTGCGGGTATAATTATTTCGCAAATAAGCCGCTGCTTGTTCCGCTACCTCCAGGGCTGGAGCCGACTTTTCTTGTTTTATAGTGTTTGCCAACTCTTGCAGCAATTGTTGAAAAAGTATTTGCCTTTGCCATTCTAATGATGAAGAATGTTCAAATTCGGAAGATAGAATTTGTTTACATAAAAAATCAAATTTATCCCAATTTCCTACTTTACAATGTTTTGGAAGTATAATATCAACTGGAAATTCTGAGAATGGATTTCTTTTACTCATCATTTCATATTTCTCCCTATGTTTAGGTGTGGCTTCGCTTATTTCTTTCCATTCCTTCGTTATAATAAAATGAAACCAATAAAAATGAGTTGTACTATCACATGGTTTGACAGAAAAATGATGTCGATCCGGATAAAGAATTAGTGCGTGTTTTCCTTCCACTTGATACTGTTCTTTTTCTTCTCCTATCATTAAACATCCACGGGTAACGAAAAGTAGGTCAAATACCCCAATCTTATTCCGATTCGGATGTGTCTGCCCTATCTTATATGTATCTTCTCCCCCATTTAAAAAGACAGGTAATGGTGGTGCTATTAATTGCAACATAATAATAATCATCCCCTCCTTTAAGTTTCGATTATGCAAATTTATGTTGGCATTTTGCATTATAAACCTATAATCATAATTATATAATAAATAGGTAGATATGAATATAATGCAATTAGAAGGGGTGTTAAAAATTGGATGAAGTAGTGAAACAGACATTAAGACAGACAGCATTTAAGTCCCTGCCGCTTGGAAGCATAAAGCCTAAGGGATGGCTTAGGCAACAACTGGAAATTCAAGCCAACGGTTTTACCGGGTATTTGGATGAACACTGGGAAGATGTCGGTCCCAATAGCGGATGGCTAGGAGGGTCAGGTGAAAGTTGGGAACGCGGTCCTTATTATTTAGACGGCCTAGTTCCTCTTGCATATCTTCTTGAAGATGAGCGATTAATTAAAAAGGCAAACAAGTGGATTGAATGGACACTTTCCAGTCAACGAGAAAATGGTTCGTTTGGTCCAACTCATATGAATACGGTTAACTCCGAAGTAGGTGAACAGGATTGGTGGCAGGATTTCATTATGTTAAAGGTTCTTACTCAATATGAAGAAGCAACTAGAGATCAAAGAGTCATCCCGTTCATGAATAAATACTTGAAATATTTGAATCAAGTACTACCAACTTTACCTTTAAAAGAATGGCATGAAGCCCGTGGAGCAGATTTACTTTTGTCCATTCATTGGCTTTACGAAAAAACAAAAGATCCGGAACTTCTTGAACTTGCAGAAATCGTGCGGGAGCAAACCATTAATTGGAGTAAAATTTTTGCGAAATTTCCTTATTGGCGCAAACAAACCCAATGGAATCATCGAATTCATGTTGTAAACATAGCAATGGGGATCAAAGCCCCTGCAGTGTTTTACCGACAAACACACGAGGAGTGGGAGAAAGAAGCGGTTTATAAAGGAATAGATAGTTTAATGACATACCATGGTCAGGCTCACGGGATGTTTTCTGGTGACGAATGGCTATCAGGGACACATCCAAGTCAGGGTGTTGAATTATGTGCCGTTGTTGAATATATGTTTAGTATGGAAAATTTGATTCGCATTCTTGGCGATGGGATGTTTGGTGATATTCTAGAAAAGGTAGCTTTTAACGCACTACCAGCTACGATATCCCCTGAATGGGACTCCCATCAATATGATCAACAAGTAAACCAAGTCATTTGTAATTTGGCAGAGAGACCATGGTCAAACGGTCCGGATGCAAATATGTTTGGTTTGGAGCCTCACTTTGGGTGCTGCACCTCGAATATGCATCAAGGTTGGCCTAAGTTTACATCAAATTCAATAATGGCTACGCATGATGGCGGATTGGCAGCCATTTCATATGTCCCTTGTCAATTAAAAACGACAGTTGCAGGAAATGTTGGAGTTGAATTAACAATCAACAGTAACTATCCATTTCGCGAACAATTGTCCATTGAACTAAATCTAACTGAAAAAACAACATTCCCACTTTTACTACGGGTCCCGGGATGGTGTAAAAATCACCAAATCAGTGTAAATGGCGAACTCCAAAACACAAAAATCGAAAACGGATTTGTCCGCCTTGAACGGGAGTGGAATCCCAATGATCAGATTGATTTAATGTTTCCAATGGAAGTCCAAATCGAAGAACGTAATAACCATTCTGTGAGTGTAAACCGTGGCCCTTTAGTTTATGTTCTTCCAATAGGTGAAAATTGGGTATGTGTACAAAATCGGGAGCGATTTCATGATTGGGAAGTTTACCCAACAACATCTTGGCGATATGCTTTAATCAATAATAGAGGTTTTAAAGTAAAAAAACAGGACATAACAGATCAACCTTTCAGAGCTGAGTATGCACCAATAAAGCTTGTTACTGAGGGACGATTATTATCGAACTGGGCAATGGAGAAAAATTCAGCATCTGAACCACCTTTAGACCCTAAACCTTATCCAAATGCACCAATTGCAACAATTGAACTTGTTCCTTATGGTTGTGCAAGATTACGGATTGGTGAATTCCCTTTATTAAGATGATCCTACTAGTTTTTATCGTAGGCGATTCAATGGCTAACTATTTTTTCAGCAACCTATACTATAAAAAGGGGTATCCAGTTGAATTATGGATACCCCTTTCAGTATAATAGTTTGCTTGTTTCTTAAATTTAGTTCAACGATTCATTCATCCATACTAACATTTCACCAGGTTTACGATTGCACCATGCATAATATGGGATCGCTGTCATTTGTATAGGCTTTGTTTTATCTTCAACAGGACGGTAAAGGGCATTTTCCCAATTTTCTTCTTCGATTCTCTGAGCTTCACCTGTAACAACAACGACGCCTCCTAAAAGATCCTTTTCATACTTAGCATGTAATTCTGCATTTCTTGGTAAAATAATTCCCGGTAAGTTTGGTCCATTATCCACTTCTTCTAAACAATACACGATTGGTCCTCGACGTAATGCAACTTTTCCAACATTATTGCGAACTTGCGGATTTGCCTGGATGCGTTCAACCTCCATTGGAAAAGATAATTCAACTACATCGTTTGCGGCCCATGTTCGGTCCAAATATACATATCCATTTTTCGTTAGGGGAAGGTGATCAATTGCTTCACCATTCACTTTTACTATGGCTCTATTTGCCCAACCAGGTATACGAAAGGCGAGAGTAAATGTGTGTTCTGTCTCAGGTGAAACTTCGATCGCTACATCCCCATCCCAAGGATAGTTCGTTTTTTGTGTAATTTGGACTTGTGTTCCTTGAATATCAAAACTTGTTTCATTCCCTATATATAGATGAACAAACAAATTTTTCTCCTTTTGAGAATAGATATAATGCCCCACAGAGGCGATTAACCTCGCTATATTGGGAGGACAACAGGCACAACCAAACCATGGTTGCCTTACAGGCTTTACATGTTCATGATCTTTTCTTACTTCACAAGTCTGTGGTGAAACTTCTAAAGGGTTCACATAAAAGAATTTTTTGCCATCTAAATTCATGCCACTAATCGAACCATTGTATAAAGCAGTTTCTAATATATCTGCATAGTTACTATTTATTTCGAGATTTAGCATTCGCTTTGCCCAAAAAGCCAAAGCAATGGTTGCACATGTTTCAGTATAAGACAAATCATTCGGCAGATCATAGTCAAACGAAAACGCCTCACCAAATGCCATTGAACCGATACCACCGGTAATATACATTTGTTTCTGTGTAACATTTTCCCAAAGCTTTTTAGTGGCCTCGACT
The DNA here is from genome assembly GCF_018332955.1 of Lederbergia ruris. Taxonomy (NCBI): domain Bacteria; kingdom Bacillati; phylum Bacillota; class Bacilli; order Caryophanales; family Bacillaceae; genus Lederbergia; species Lederbergia ruris. The sequence continues at coordinate 13,072 of NZ_BORB01000056.1, read as the reverse complement.
AAGCTCTCATCACCCGTTCTTGCGGCTAGATCTGCCATTGCTGAATACATATAAGTGGCTCTTACCGCATGACCAACCGCTTCTTCTTGCTCTCGTACTGGTTTATGAGCTTGATGGTAAGCATAGTCGTTATGAAACCAAAATGGTTCCGAATCATTTCTTTTCTTTTTCTCGGTATCAAAAAAATGCGGTTGCTTCCCTCTTTCATCAATAAAATACTTACTGAGATTAAGGTATTTTTCATCCCCCGTCACTTCATACAACCTTATAAGCGCCAATTCGATTTCCTGGTGTCCCGGATAGCCTTGAATCTTATTTTCCCCGTTACCGAAAACGTCGTTAATATGATCGGCATACTTTATCATAATATCAAGGAATTTCCTTTTCCCGGTAGAATGGTAATAGGCTACTGCAGCTTCTATTAAATGACCCGCACAATATAGTTCGTGATTATCTCGAACATTCGTCCATCGCTTTCCGGGTTCTTTTACTTGATAATACGTATTTAAATAACCATCCTCAGCTTGGGCTCTTCCTAATAAATCAATAACTTCATCTGCATTTTTCTCCAATTCGGGATCGGATTTATGTTCTAAACTATACGCAACCGCCTCCAACCATTTGGCCACATCACTATCTTGGAATACCATTCCATAGAATTCGCCCTCCGCTTCACCAGCAGCAATCTTAAGGTTTTCAATTGCATGACTTGGTGATGTATTTGGTAGTCGGTCATTTAAGGCATCCCATTGATAAGGAATAACCTGTTCGCTAACGATATCTAAATAACGCCCCCAAAACTTATCGGTTATATTGATCCTATTTTTTACAGCTTCCTTCATTTAACACAACTCCTTATAATCTATTTAATAGTAATCTATGAAATTATAGTAGCTCTATTCCCGTAACTTTTAGACAGTAAATGGGATAGTAAAGGCACCCTCTGCACACGAATTTATTTTTCATTGCTATTCTGTTGGAAATTTTCCATCCAATAATGGATTAACTGACGCCTCAGCTTCAGATAAAACTATCCTTACATCCTTTAATTGAACTAGATTCATCTTGTACGCCTTGTTCTTAACTTTTTGTTTCATTTTCCTATCTCCTCGATTGTTAATATTATATATATAAATTACTTAACAGCTCCGCTCGTAAGCCCACTAATGAAATACTTCTGTAAAAATAAAAACAAAAGTATGATCGGAATAAAACTAATGATTGAACCTGCTGATAACAAACCCCAATCGGTTCCATACTGGCCGATAGCCATATTTGTCAGTCCGACATTTAATGTTCTCATGTTTTGAGAATTCGCGAAGACTAATGCAATTAAAAAGTCATTCCAAGTCGTATAAGCCGAAAAGATAGCAACTGTTGCAAGCCCCGGCCACACAAGTGGAAGTGAAACTTTAAAAAAGTTTTGAAATTCACTAGAGCCATCAATCATTGCTGCTTCTCTTAAACTTGAAGGTATAGAGTCAAATGAATTTTTCAACATAAAGACCGCGAAAGGTAACTGAAAAGTAACATATACCAAAACTAGCGCCATGTGAGTATTCATCAAATTCAGGTCATTCATAATTGAAAACAAAGGGATTAATAACCCGTGAAATGGAATCATTAGCGTAATCACAATAAGTGTCATAATGACATTTTTTAATGGTATATTTAATTTTGATAGACCATAACCAGCTAATGCCCCCACCAAAATAACTACCAATACTGTAGAAATGGTAAGGATTATACTATTGGTAATAAATAGAGAAAATTTTCCCCCTTCGATTTGGAAAATATTTGAGTAATTCTCGAATGTAAATTTTGTAGGAATCCATTTAGGAGGATAACTGGTAATGTCACTTGCTTTTTTCAATGATGTACTCACAATCCAAAAAAACGGAAGCAAGAAAAAAGACGCAGCCATGATGTTTAGCACAAATTTAACTTTTTCCTCTTTTAGATTCGCTACTACTTTCCCCATATGCTTTCCTCCTAACTTTCTCCAGGGTTTGCCATCATTTTCATTTGAAATATACTAATAGCCCCTAAAATAATTAGTAGAATGACCGTCATTGCGGAGCCATAACCAAAGTCAAAATATTTAAAAGATGTATTGTATATTTCATGAACAACAGTCGTTGTTGAATGAGATGGACCGCCATTCGTCATAATTAAAAATTGTTCAAATGCCAAAACCGAGCCGATAACAGAAATAATTAATGATAAAAAGATCGATGGTCGCAATAACGGAAGTGTGATATAAAGAAATTGTTTCCACTTATTTGCTCCATCAATTTGTGCAGACTCATAAATGTCCTCCGATATCCCCTGTAAACCAGATAAGAGAATAACCATGGTAAAACCAGACATTTTCCACACAATCATAAAAGAAACTGCAGGTAGTGACGTACTGGCATCTCCCATCCAATGAATCGGCTCCTGAACAATGTGAAGACTGAGTAAATAATAGTTGAGCAATCCGTAAAGGTCATTATAAATCCATAACCACATTAAACTTGCAGAAACCATTGAAATAACAACTGGCATAAAATAAATCGCTCGAAATAGGGAGACCATTCGTAATCGACTATTAATTAGTAAAGCTAAAACAAGACCAACAATAAATAATCCAGGAGTAATTAAAATGGTATATTTTAATGTAAACCAAAGCGCATTCCAATATTGGACATCTTGAAACAATTCAACATAATTTCGAAAACCGATAAACAACTTCTCTCCAATTATGGGCCAATCAAAAAAAGACATGATGGCCGACTGAAGAAATGGATAGATAAAGAAAACAAAATTTAACAGCAAAGCAGGTATCACAAATGCAATATGACTTAATTTATATTTTCTTCTTTTCCTATTTGTTCTTCTTGTGAAAAATGGGTATTGTTTTCTTGGGACATAATTGATTCCTCTGCTCAAAGGTCGTTCCCCCTTATCTGAGAGAATAGAAGGAGAAAATCCCTTCTATATTCCATTAACGATTTAAAATTTGCTCAATTTCTTTATCCGCTTGCTCAAATGCCTCCCTTGGTTCTACCTCCCCTTTAAGGGTTCTTTGCATCGCATTAAGTAAAGGCTCACTAAAAATTTGTGTATATTTGGTTGTATATGGTGCATTGGCAACCTTTAATGCCTCTGTAAATACTTGATATCTTGGTTCCTCCCGAAAGTATTGGTTATCAAAGAAGTCTTCTCTTATCGGGATCGTTCCTGTTTTGGCAAACTGGTGCACTTGCAGCTCCTCAGACAAAGCAAATTCAATAAATTCTTGTGCTTCATCGATATAATTAGAGACAGTTGGGATTGCAATTAATTCTCCACCAGAAAAGGAAGAGTGTTTCTTTCCTTCATTTTTCGGGATGAGAGCAACACCGAAATCAAGGTCCGGATAATCTCTAATGATATCTCCTAAACCAAAGTTGCCATTTAAAAGCATGCTTGCTGTACCATTACCAAAAGCATCTGTCGATTCACTGCCGGCATAACTAATTACCCCCTTTGGCGTAACCTTATCTTTCAGTGTAAGATCCCTGTAAAATGTTAATGCTTCGATTGCCTCATCGGAGCTAATCAATGATTCGGTACCATCTTCGTTTAAGATATTGCCACCATTCCCCCATATAAATGGAAGAAATGTAAATGCATAAGAACCTAAATCTCCGCCATTATACACATACCCATATCGATCGTCCGTAGTAAGCTTTTTTGCATACTCCCGCATTTCCTGCCAGGTTTCTGGTGGCTTTTCGGGATCCAAACCTACTTCTTCGAAATGTTCCTTGTTATAAAATAAGGCAGAAACATCGGCACTAAATGGCACAGCATATTGTTTATCTTCATAACGACCAAGTCTTACCATCGCCTCGTTAAACTCATCTTTATATTCCAGAGAGCTATAAAAATCCGTTAAGTCTTGAAAAGCACCAATGGATGAAAAATATGGCGATAGAATTAAATCAATCGAAATAATGTCTGGACCTTCTCCAGCTGTTAAAGCACTAGCAAATTGGTCCGAAAGATTATGATTTGGAAACGATGTGACTTCTACCTGAAATCCATGATCCCCTTCATTAAATATTTCTGCCGCGGCCCTTACATTATTCTCACTAGCTTCCCTCGTCCACATTTCGAGTACCACTTGACTACCATCTGAAATTCCTCCAGTGGACCCCTGGTTTGAGCAGCCAGATACAAAACAAATTACGGCTCCAAGGAGTAACATCCCAATGATCGATTTCAAATTTTCCATTTGCTTCCCCTTCTTATTAAAGTGTTAGGACATACAATGGCAAAGTGACAGAACAAGATATAAGCCAAAAGATACTGAAGGCACTTACATCTTTATCGATAATTAATTAAGAAATCCCCGGATGTATCGGGACCCAACTTTTAGCCCTCTCAATTAATAGCTCTGTCGCCTGTTTATTGTTGCTGATGGTATCTTCCACAACTGATAAAGTTGGGATTAATTCAGGAAAATCTCTTTCCCATGGGAGACCATTTTCATTCCATGCATATTCATGTATTCCTCCAGACCCTTTGCCCGGTGCAGGGTAAGCCAAATAATGCGTTTGCAATGCATATCTGTATAAGGCAGCCCCATGTCCTCCTGGACGTTTCCTTTCATGAAACAAAGAGAAGATACCCCACAAAGCATCATAGCTATTCTCCCCAAACAATAATGTCTCCGGATGCATGCGCTTTATTTCCTTTGCCCATTTAAGTAATCCTTCGTATGGAGAATAATCAGGATCATTCTCCCACCATCTACTAATATCTAAAAAAATACCATCGACTCCATAGGAATGTATTAAATGACTAGACTTATCGATCATATACTTCAAGAAGTCTGGGTGACCCATGTTGGCTAAAATACAGTTATTTTCTATAAATAGATCATAGTCCCAATCGACCCAATTACAACGTGCCTCATGTCCCCAGGAATCCTTCATGGCTATATTCTCTAATCCCAAATGTTTAATCACTTCTATATTGGCGTTATTAGCACCAAGCATTGGAACTACCTTGATTCCTAAAGAATGCGCTTTTTTCACCAACCGCTGAAAGCCCTTTACGCCTCCCATGTCCTCACTAGGTTGATATTCTGGATAATTATAATAGTATCTACCATCCCACCCAGGCAAAAAGGCAAGGACATTGCGCCCATCAATTCTTTGAGATATCCATTCCAGTATGTTTTCCATATCCGCAAAAGTATTAAATACATGCCCTGTCCAGTGTTCGCCATGAAGGATTGTTACTAGCCGAATATCTTTTAACCACTCAGGGGTGTCTTTTCTATCTTTAAAAGGAACAAGATCAAAGTTTTTTTCTAAGTCAAGACAACGTTCCTTGATAATTGACTCCTTCTGATCACAAACACCTATGTGCCACTCGGGCATTTCAATGGAATGGCTTCGCCATCGTTTATCCTCTTCATGTGCTATATCCAGTGTCTGTGCTTCTGCAAAGGGATCATAATGACTTGCAAATGCTTTAGCACGTAACTTATTATCTTTTGATAGAGCATACCATTGTTGTTCCAATGTATCTTCTACAAACACAAGTGGCATTTTGATATCTTTTGGATACTGTCTAGCATGAATGTCTCTATTAAATTCAAATGCACTCGTTGTATTTTGATCGAACTGAATCGAGATAACGTTGATGCCATAAACCTGAAGTAATATGGACTTACAAATTTCTTTGGGATGTTTTCCGCTGCCATGTACAATATAACGCCCATCAACACCTCTTGCGATGGTCATTTCCAACTCACCATCACACTTTTTTTGTCCACCTGCCCAAGCTAGTCCGGAGGCAAATAATCGGACACCATTCTCGATGTTTTCGATTGTTACCTTTTCCGGATCTGGAGCATAAGCATTAACCTCCGTGAATAATCTAAGCGAAAAACTTAAACTGTCTAGAGTAACTAAGCTATCCTTAAAATCGTAACCTATGGTATACAAAGAAAACCCACCTCTTTTTGCAAGTTTTTCATCCTATTTTTCTATTCATTACTTTTTTCAAATATGCCTACCTCCCTCTATTTTTTCTATCGCTTCACCTCCTTAATATTCGCCTTCTGCTTCCCCAGCTGCAATCTTAATATTATGAATAGCATGACACAGTTATATTCTGGATGTGAACTGGGTGGCAACTATTCTGTTGGGAATTTCCCATCTAATACTGGGTTAACCGCCGCCTCAGCTTCGGATAAAACCTCATCCAAAGATTTTGCGTTGGTCCAGTATTGATCAAGTGCCTGTTCCAAAGCAGTATTGACCTCATCCCAGTTCACTATCGTATGTTCTGGAGCGGAAACAGAATGATTGACCAAGTAATCAATAGCCGCTTCTTTATAATCTTCTGGATGAACATCATTGTCTGTCCAACTGGCTATTTTTTCCTCATCCGTATAGTATTCTTCCTGAATGGGCATCCATAATCCCTTTTCAAATAAATCTACTTGCTCAGGATCGTTATGATACAAATAGAATTCAAGTGCCTCCTCAGGATATTCTGTACTACTAAATATGACACTCGCTCCCGCCAAAAATATAGTTGTAGGTTCTTTAAAATACGGCAAAACAGCCGTTCCTAAATCTATTCCCGATGCTGCGATGTCCAGTAAAGCCCATTGTCCATCAATAGCCATGGCCACTTTTTTCGTTTGCAAACTAACACTAGTTGCCGGCATGTTTTCCATTTGAACTGGAGTTGGGGCAACATGGTGTTTATAAATTAAATCATGAATTTTTTCTAAAGCTTCTTTCGCCTCAGGTGTATTTAATGTCAGTTCCGTACCATCTTCGTTCGTTAAATCTCCACCATTACTTTGTACTATAGGGAGCCAACCGTTAAAATTAGTTGGAATGCTTACACCATACTGGACGATATTTTTTGGATTAAAACCAGGTTGATCGGGACTTTTCCCGTTCGAATCTTTTGTTAACTTCTTAGCGACTTCCACAAATTCATCCCAGGTCCATCCCTTTTCGGCTTCAGAAGGCGGTAATTCAACAGCAGCTTCTTCAAATAAAGCCTTATTATAGAACATCATAATGATTTCCGCTGCCGTGGTATTCCCAATATGTTTTCCAGGTTCATAATATAGATAAGATTGTGGGACTCTACTTGCTAATTCTGGATAGGCTGTTTCATATTCTGTTAAATCCATCACTTTTCCTTCTTTTGCCCACTTTCTTGCTAGGGATGCACTTAAATAGGCAACATCGGGCAGTTCATTCGAAGCCATAAGTGTATTAATTTTAGTATTATAATCTCCTGTAACATGCTGACCAACGACTTTAATATCAGGATGGGACTTATTAAACGAATCAAGCATTTGTTGAACCGCTTGTTTTTCATCATTACTTCCCCAGTACATAAAGGTTAATTCAACAGATTTATTGTCACCATTTTCTTTTCCTGAGGAATGGCTACTGCAAGCGATTAACAAAACCATTACGGTTAAAATTAAACCAACTATTTTTAAATATTTTATTTTCATAAGTGGTCCCCCTCTCTTTTTTCGCATAATATCGGGTTTACCCCTTGGTTCCTGTAAGAGCGATCCCTTCAATAAAATAACGTTGGGCGCAAAAGAATAATACAATAATTGGAAATACAATCGCCGCACTAGCTGCCATTAAATACCCCCATTGTGCATTATATAATCCTTTAAAGGTGGCTAAACCAATGGCTAAAGTAAATCTCAAATCACTATTCAGATAGATTAATGGTCCTAAAAAATCATTCCATACGGCAATAAATGTAAATATACTAACAACAATAATCGCTGGTTTGGATAATGGAATGATCACACGGAATAAGACCGTCAAAGGTTTGGCACCATCCATGTAAGCAGCTTCATCTAACTCTCGTGGTATGGACATGAAAAACTGGCGTAATAGAAAAATATTAAATACACCATTAATTCCGGTACCGAACCATGAAGGGACTGTTAAAGGGATAATGGAATCTAATGCTCCCAATCCTTTCCACATCATAAATGTTGGGATTAACATGACTGCGTAAGGTAGCATCATGGTGCTTAATATCATCATAAAAGCGAGTTCTCTACCTTTCCAACGTAGCCTCGAAAAACTGTAAGCTGCCAATGTGCTACTAAACAAAGTCCCAGCTAAAACAAATACTTCTATTGACATCGTATTTAAGAAATACCTTCCAAAAGGTACGGTCGTAAGGGCTTCAGGATAATTGGACCAGCGGATTGGATGAGGGATCCATTCCGGAGGAAACATAAAGATCTGTTCCGTCCCCATTAACGAGCTACGAACTAACCATAAAAAGGGGAAAATCATGACACCTGAGCCAACTATCAAGATTAGATATATTAGTATTCGTAGTAATTGAAAGTTACCTTTTTTCCTTTTTAATGAAGGGTTAGATTCTATAATTGTCGTAGCTTTTGAGTTCATCATTTTCCTCCTTCATAATAGACCCATCTTTTTGATGTCAGGAACAAAATAGAGGTGATAAATAAAATGACGATAAACAGAACCCAGGCTAGCGCACTTGCATATCCCATTTTGGTATCCGTAAATGCCGTTCTGTATAAATAATAAACATAAAATAGGGTTGAATTGTTGGGTCCACCTTCCGTCATAATATAGGCCTCGTTGAAAATTTGAAACGTATTAATTAAGGCCATAACAAGGTTGAAGAAGATTGTAGGTGTCATCATTGGAATCGTAACATGCCGAAGTTTGCTTAATGCTCCTCCTCCATCCATTTCCACAGCCTCATATAAGTGGGTAGGAACTCCTTGTAGTCCAGCTAAAAATATAACTGCAGCATTTCCAAGTCCCCATGTACTCATTAATACTAAGGATGGGATAGATGTTTGTTCATGATATATCCATTGCTGTCCAGAGACACCGAAACTCCCTAAAATAGAATTTAACAAACCAAAGTCGGGATTAAACATCCAAAGCCAAAGCATTGTATTTGCAACGGACGGAACTAAAACAGGTAAATAAAAGATTGTTCGGAAGATTGAGAGACCTTTGACCTTCTGATTCAACAACATCGCTACCAAGAAGGCTCCACACATAACCAAGGGCACACTGCAAAAAGTATAATAAACGGTAACAAATAAGGATTTACTAAATAGTTTATCTTCGGTAAACATTGTTTTGTAATTTTCTATACCAATAAATGAAAATTTACCCCCAATATTCCAGTCCGTTAAACTAAATCCAAGCGAAGCTATCATGGGTCCCAGTGTGAAGATTAAAAACCCTAACATAGCTGGAAGTGCAAGTATAATTCCCCAATTTCGTTCCATTTTCTCTATGCCGGATTTTTTGCTTTTTAACCTATTTACCTGCATTCTTGACCTCCTTTTCAGTATATTGAATACAACGCTTACATTCCCCCTTCCAGATCAGCTCCTTTCTTACAACTTATTTTATTGCAATTTTAAAAAAGAAAAATAGAATTTTTTACGATGTACTTTAATTTATTAAGAAGATTTAAAAGTCTGAAGTCCTCCATACCACCCTATTGACATAGTGATTTACTGATATAATATAATATTTCTAATAAAAGGATTTTGGGGGCGAATATAATATGAAACTATTCAATTTATGGAATAGAAGCACCATACATGGAAAATTCTTCAACTTAAACATATTACTAACCTTAATTCCAATGATTATAGTCAGTTCAATAGTATATAAAGTATCCGTTTACAAATTAGAAGAGAGGGCGGAAGAACAGGCATCGTCCACTATTCAAATCGGTAATCAGTACATTCAAAATTTATATGTAGACACGAAAGATATTTTGAATGTCATTATCGCAAATCCCGAAATACAAAAAATCATCAACCAGACCTCCATCAATGACTACACCTATATAAGTTCTATAGACTCCACCCGTTCAGTAGTCTCTTCAATTATTCAAAATAAACCTTACATAACCTCATTTGTTTTATATTCTTCTAACCATGAATTGAACAAAAAGTTTTTTAAAACGGACAATACATATATAAATAGAGATAGAGGAAAGGAGATTTATAATAAGTTAATCGAAAAAGATACATTATACTGGTGGAATAATCGAAATCTAAATGATTTTAGACAGGACTCTAACTCAATCGTTGTTGGCAGAGTAGTAAGAAATATGAAAAAAAACAATGAACCGAGCGGTTTTCTTTTATTAGAGATAGAGAAATCTTCTTTTTTTAAAGGAATAGATTTCTTAAATACGAAAGATTCCCACTTTTTTGTAATGGATAATAACCAGGAACTAGTTTATGATCAGTCTATTCCCGATAGGGTAACTGTAGATGAACCATCTAATCTATCAAAGATAAACATTGATGAAAAAGACTCGTCCAGTTTCAATGTAGCATTTAATGGAGAACAGTATATGGTTTTGTATCAACCGATATCAAACATACCCTGGAAATTTATATACTTGACTAAGTCCTCAACCTTTTATTCAGATGCATCATTTATGCAAAGGGTAACCGTTTTTGTATTTATCTTGACTTTTATCTTGGGTAGTGTATTAGCCTATATTTTTAGTAAAGCGGTTACCTCCCCTTTAAATCAGCTTTTCTCGGTCATAAGGGAAAATAAATTTTCTAATATAGAATTAGATTACTTTGATCCAAATGATGAAATTGGTCAAATTGGTGTACAGTATATTAAGATGTCCAGACAAAATAAAAAATTGAATGATGAGATCATTGAAGCAGTTATAAAAAGAAAAGAAGCGGAAATTCAGGTTCTTCAGGCCCAAATTAATCCGCATTTTCTTTATAATACCCTAGACTCCATTAACTGGCTTGCCGTTTCTCACAAACAATATAAAATTGGTGAAATGATTACTCATCTTGGCAACTTCTTCCGTTTGTCACTTAGCAAGGGAAAAGATACGATTTCAATGAAAAATGAGTTGGAACATATAATGGCTTATATCAAACTACAAAAATTTCGTTTTAATGATTCTTTCGATGTCATTGTAGAAATAGAAGAGGACATCCTTATGAAATTCTACATTCCAAAATTGACTTTGCAACCAATTGTTGAAAATGCTATTTATCATGGCATGAAAGAGAAAAATGGGGTTGGCACAATTATGATAACTGCTGAAGAAATACAAAATGGAATACGCATTCTTGTAACTGATGATGGTATAGGAATCAAAAAGGCTAAATTAGATATGTTAAATCAATCTATAGAAAAGGAAAAAAAGGGGGGATTACAAATTTACGGATTGAAAAATGTACATGACCGATTAAGACTTAAATACGGTAAGCCATTTGGTATTTGTATTGAAAGCGAATACAATCACTACACAACAGTCACCATTATGGTTCCGAAGCTAACAACGAATGAAGGGGGAATTTCATATGATTAGTGTTTTAGTAGCTGACGACGAGATTAACATTCGGGAAGGAATTCAAAAGAGTATTCCATGGACTGAGTTAGGATTATATTCAGTTGGTACTGCGAAAAATGGAGATGTAGCGTGGAGCCAAATTAAAAATTTACAGCCGGAAATTGTGATTTTGGACATAAATATGCCAGGGATGAATGGTTTGGATATAGCTGAACACATACGTAATGAAAATTTGGGGAGTCAGATCATATTTTTAACTGGGTATGACGATTTTCCAAAATTAAAAAAAGCGATAGAGCTGAAAGCAACAGACTATTTACTAAAACCGGTAGTTCTTAAAGATTTGCATAATGCCTTAGAAAAGGCAAAAAATCAGATTAAAGAAATCCGCTCTACTCAAGAATATATTAAAAATATAAAGGGAAAACTTAAGGAAAACTCTGAGATCACAACGAATAAAATTCTTATTGACTTCTTATATCAACAAAGAAGTTATACTGAAACAATTGAAAAACTTTTAGATCTAAATGTCCATTTCCAAATGAGAAAATCCTTTACAGTGATATGTGCTGAAATGGATGAATTTGAATTTTTACTAGAGAAATGGAATATTAAAGATAGGAATCTTTATATCTTTGCTTATCGTAAGATTGTTCAAGAAATACTAGAGTTGTTCGGGGATGGCCTTATTATATCGGAGTATCCCGGTAAGCTAACCTTAATCGTAAGTTGCGAATATTCTGCAACAGATCCACGGAGTATATATGTGTATGCAAATATTTCGGAAGAAGTACAAAAAAAGTGTGCTAAATTCTTAGGTTTATCCATTAGTATAGGTGTTAGTAATATTCGAGAAAATCCAGAGGAAATTCATGAATCTTACCAAGAGGCAATTTTTGCTCTTAATTATAAATCGATTGTAGGTCCAAAATCAATTCATTATTATCAATTGATTCACCCCAGCTCAGATTCAATGATTAAAACCATTGGTAAGGAACTGTTTTTATTAAATGAACTAAAAGTTGGTAATGAGGGCATGGTTAAAGAAATTCTAAACAAATTTATAATAGAATTAAAAAAATATAAAATTAACGAGGCTAAAATTATATCTTCCCAATTATTGATATTTGCAATTAGAATTATTTCAAATAAAGGCATAGAAGAGAAAAAACTTAAGATCGCGGATCCATTGTATTTTGCAAGCAAAAAGTTTAGAAGAATGCAGCGAGAAGTTTAGAACTTTGCCAGCCCTTATGTTCTTAGTAATTAGCTATTCGATAAAGCGTGTTTCACACGGTAACTGTCACCAGTAAAACTTAAAATATGAGCGTGATGTATGACTCGATCCACCAAGGCAGCGGTTAGGCGTGCGTCTACAAATATTTTATTCCACTGACTAAATTCTAGATTTGACGTAATAATAAGGCTTTTCTGTTCATACCAGTCGGAAATCAACTGAAATAGTAACTCAGCCCCATCCTTACTAAATGGCACATATCCCATTTCATCAAGAATGATCATATCAACTTTATTAAATCGATTACGTAGAGTTTGATATCGACCTTCCACCCACGACTTTTCCAACAACTCTATTAAATCAGCTACTCTGTAGAAACGGACCTCATATCCGTTTCTACAAGCTTTTCGACCTAATGCTGTTGCTAGATGCGACTTTCCT
>NZ_BORB01000055.1:0-19295 GCF_018332955.1 Lederbergia ruris | reverse complement strand
ACAATCATTTTTCGGAAATCATCGTTATACCGTTTCCCATTATTTTTCTTACTCATCGGACACATCCTCCTTAAAAGTCATTGTATAAATTTAACTTAGATGTGTCCATGAAACTATACTAGCATCAGGTTAATGGAGTGGAATTTGATTTTGTTGTAAAAGATAGTAAAGCTGCACTGGAACAGTACAAATCTATTTTTGATGTAGAAGTAGTGGAGGAGACAAATTTTAAAGTAGGGAATAACGAAGTTGTATTCAATATCTACGGCACGCGTTTTCATATGCTTGATGAAAATCCTGAATATCAATTATTTGCACCGAAAGAAGGGGATACGCAATCATTTTGGTTTAATATAGTAGTTCCAAACATTCAAGAAACGTATGAAAAAGCTATCTCCGCTAATGCAACGGAAATTCAATCTGTCACAAGGATGGAGGAAATGGGCATATCAAATGCCATGTTTTCTGATAGTAGTGGATATGTATGGATGTTACATGAAATTCACCGTGAAGTATCTTTTGAAGAACGCATTGACATTTTAAGCAAAGATTTTGAATAAAATGCCTATAGTGTCCTGAACCACAAGGAAATGCAGAACGGATACCGAAATAGTTCCCATACAAAAAATAAATAGTACTCACTTTTGATCATTAAAAAACCACAGGAATGCCTTTCTGTAAAAGCATTCTTGTGGTTTTAACTGTCAAAGATGAGATTTTATCAAAAAATGAGAGCCTTCTAGGACCGATTCGTATTTTTAGTGAACGCTTAACTTTCATCCTGTCCTTCAGTGGTTTATTATAGTATTATGAATAAGTGACCTAGTCCTAGTCTAAAGGGGTATGAGAATGACGGAGGAAAATATTACAAGAATACATTTAAATGATAAAGAATACATATTGATCGGAACGGCTCATGTTTCCAAAAGTAGTGCTGAGCTTGTAAAAGAAGTGATTGAGAGTGAAAAGCCAGATGCTGTTTGTATTGAACTAGATGAAGGACGATACAAATCGATTACAGATGGTAACAAATGGAAGGATATGGATATTTTCCAAGTCATTAAAGATAAAAAGGCATCTTTGCTTTTAATGAACTTAGCGATTTCTTCCTTCCAAAGAAGAATGGCCAAGCAATTTGATATCCATCCTGGTCAAGAAATGATCCAAGGAATCGAATCAGCAAAAGACACTGGAGCCAGGCTTGTATTAGCGGATCGAAATATCCAAATTACGTTTTCTCGGATCTGGGGAAATGTCGGCTTCAAAGGGAAAGCAATGCTCCTCACACAAGTGGTCGCCAGTATTTTTAGTCGCGAGACAATCACGGAAGAAGAATTAGAAAAAATGAAGTCGCAAGATATGATTGATTCCATGCTGCAAGAGTTTACAGAAGCCTTTCCGAAATTAAAAACACCATTGATTGATGAGCGGGATCAGTATTTGGCTCAGAAAATCAAAGATGCACCGGGAGACAAAATAGTAGCTGTACTCGGTGCGGCTCATGTCCCTGGGATTACAAAAGAAATTGAAAAAGAGCATGATTTGAAGGAGTTAACGAAACTGCCTCCCAAATCAAAAGCTCCGAAGATGATTGGCTGGTCGATTCCAGTCTTGATCTTAGCAGTTATTCTCTATACCTTTATCGCCAATCCATCAGCTGGTTTACAGCAAACCATTAGTTGGTTTTTATGGAATGGAACATTATCGGCAATTGGAACAGCCATTGCTTTTGGTCATCCGCTCGCAATCATCACAGCTTTTATTGCAGCACCGATCACCTCATTAACTCCGCTCTTGGCGGCGGGCTGGTTTGCCGGAATCGTCCAAGCTTATTTTCGTCGTCCTAATGTAAGGGACTTTGAGACACTTGCGGAGGATGTCTTTCATGTAAAAGGATTTTGGCATAATAAAGTCACCCGGGTTCTATTAGTCGTCATACTAGCAAATCTTGGCAGTTCAATTGGAACCTTTGTTGGTGGGGCAGATGTCATTCGATTATTCTTTAAGCATATTTAGGTTAACAACAGATGGCTCGGGAAACTCCGGGCCTTTTTCATCTTTATATGATAAAACATATGCAGCTTATGCTAAACTCACTATCTATTAAGAAAAGGATTGGTGTAAAATGAATATTTCCAGAAAAAAAGAGATTGAACGGCTGCAAAACGAGAAGGCTGAATTGGTTGGCAATGACGTACTTCACATATTGAATGGTCAATGTATGTATGAGGAATTTACAGATCATAAACTAATGGGAGATTCTGATTATGCTCCTTTTAATGAAGCGATGTGTGTAAACGCAACGACTGAACAAGTTTTTGCTGAAGATTTTATAAAAACGCGCGCCGCGGGACATTGCGAGTCCGTTGAAAATTATATTAAAAAGGTGATAGATCCATTAGACAACCTTTTTAATAAATCATATACATATATCGTTTTATGGTTTGGCGAAGATATGTTTTGTCAAATGAATGTAATGACAATTCTTTCCTATCTTGAGCAGTCTGGATATGCAGGAAAAGTGTTCTTAAATAGCTTCAGAGAGGATGAATTTAAAGTAAGCCAAACGGAACTTCAATTAGGCAACTATGCCTCTGTATACAAAGAGGTATTAGTAAATCATAAAAAACCATCAACTCAACTACTTCCAGTCATGTACCAGGCAGTAGACATTTATTTAGAAATGCTCAAAGAAAATAATGCAGTCGTAAAGTATATCTCCCAACATAAAGATTTACCAACATCAGCATTAGTGAATAGGTTATTTGAGCTTTTTCCAACAATCGGCTACGGAGATTCACAATATATCAAACTGATAAATAAAACGAAGTAAAGGCAAGTAACATTGAACGGAGGTTAGACAATGGAAGGGCCTATGATCGAAGCAAAGAATATAAGTAAAATAATAGATGGGCAAACCATTTTAAAGCAAATTTCCTTCTGTTTACAAGGAAATAAGGCGTTTTTCATCCGGGGGAGTAATGGGTCGGGAAAAAGCACTTTACTAAAATTGTTAGCGGGAATCTATCACCCAACACATGGAACCTTAAACCGAGGTACGAATAGAATTGGATATATGCCTGAACATTTTCCAGAAGGGTTGCCTTTCCGAGTCAAAGAATATCTTTCCATTATTGCAAATTTCCATGGTTATTCAAAGAAGGAGTTAAAGGAATATATCCAATTATTTTCTATAGAAGCTTTTCTGAATACATCACTTAAACAATGTTCAAAAGGAACCAAGCAAAAGGTCGGTATTATTCAAGCACTCATTAGCAAACCAGATATATTACTTTTAGACGAACCACTTACTGGGTTAGACCAGGAATCACAGCAGGTTTTTATACAGCTGTTGGACAAGCAGAAAAGGAATAGCATGATAATATTTACAGCCCATGAAAATCCGTTAATCGAAAAGATTGCTGATGAACAATTTCTTCTCGAAGCGGGCGGACTCGCTAAATCCAATATGAAGAGCAGGAAGAAACAAATAAAATTTAAATATACGAGAGTAGACATTTTACAGAATCTCCAGTTGGTCACACATAATCGTAACGAAAAAACGGCTGTTCTTTCCGCTAATTCGGACCAAAGTGATCCATTATTACTTCATCTATTAAACAACCAATGTTCTATTTTAGAAGTGTGGGAAGAGGGGGAAAGATGAAAGGATTTTTTATTTACCAATTGTTAAGCTATTTTCGCTCTTTAAAATGGATCCCACCTGTGGTCGTTTATTTCATATGGGTGTTCGTTTTTTATACCTATCAAGGGGTTCCGATATTGAGTAGTTACTCCGTTACAAGTGTAGCGTTAGTATTTATTTCAACCTGGGTTACAATGGGGATCTTCTCGTTAGAAAACGAAAGTGAAAAACAGCTTTTATTTGTTCAATTGTCTAGTAAACTCCGCTATCTTTACGGAAAATGGTGCATTTGCGTGCTCGTGATTACACTCCTTCTGATATTTGCGATTTTTTATCCTATTCTTATCCAAGCTTTTAAACTGCCAGTCAAGCCCATCCATTTTGGCCTCACTTTGTATGGACATTTTTACTCGGCCCTATCCGGCATTTTTGTTGGCAGCTTATTTAGTGCAACCGCATTTGCACAAAAAAAGTATTCCTGGTTAGCGGCCATGCTTGTCAATATCATCGCAGTTGTTTCAGAAGGAATGATAGAAAGGTTCACGATTTTGAAATGGCCGCTTTATCTATTTCCTCCAATTGGAAAACTAACAACTTATTTTCAAAAAGGAGATGAAATTGTAGTAGAAAACGAAGGAATTCTTTTTAGTTTATGGGCTATGATTTATATCATTCTTAGTTTTGTCATTGCCACTAGGTTATTTTTGAGAAAAGAAAGTTAAATGAACACTCTCCTACTTATTTTTAGGGAGGAGGGTGTTCGGTCTAATTTTTGCTCCTATAATCAGTTGCTCACATGTTACGATCATTTTTTATTTTTGATGAATAACTCCTCAGTATTCACAAATACTTTGAATGATCATGACGATTGCTTTTTATATAGGAATAACAGCCAATCAGGATCACTAGAACGATTACGATATTAGCAGAAATATGAATCAGGTTCACTTTTGGAAAATAGGCATTGATAGACAGTATCCATTCTTTTAGCCATGGATCTCCAATTATTCCAACGACCGCTGTTTGTGCAATAAAGGCACCTGCTATAATATTGATCCACATAAATTTTGCTGCGACTTTTATAATCAATGGTAAAAAGAAGAGGGAAACAATTAAACTTAAAAAAACTCCAATCAGAGCCATTGATATGTTTTGCGAGATTTCAGAAATAACGATCACACTATCCAAACAGATTAAAAAATCTGTAGCAGCTAGTAATGATAATACCTTTACCCTTATGGAAAAAGAGCGATTTAGTAGGGAAATGTCGGTTTGATCAGTAAATGACTTTGTGACTAATCCAAAAGCAATAAATAGCAAAATCACACCCATGATTAAATGTATGACTGGAATGGTAAGCAGGGTATCCATCACAATAATATAAAGCGCTCGCGTGCAGGTAAGCACCACAGCCGCCGGAAAGACAATGTTTACCTGAGGATGCTTTCGAATGATCGCTCCTAAAATTAATAAGTTGTCCAAATCACTTATAAATGTAATTAAAAATACCTTTATGATCTCATTCATTACAATTCCTCTTTTTTCTCTTTTCATTATCTGTATGCAAGAATTTGCCAATCATTAATCATAATGATTGTTTGGTAAAAATTATGTCTTTATGAAAACGATTAGACCTTATGATAGATTCCTGATAATATAGGGTGGATGCATATTACACCATAAGAATTTGGTATACATAGGAGAATCATAGAATGAAAAAGTTTATTTGGATTGCCTGCCTTATTTATTGCTTAAATGGTTTCGGCCATATTATTATTGGGACGATCCTCGAACCAATGGTCGCATCATATGGAATCCAATATGGTGATGGCGGACAATTGATTATGAATCAATTTTTAGGATTTTTGGTTGGGGTGTTAGTGGCACCTTTTCTAGTAAATGGATTAGGCAGAAGAATGACATTATTGATTGCCTTACTATCATTTGCTGTTTCCCAATTTATTTTTGGTTCACTGCCAAATTGGAATTTATTATTATTTGTGGCCCCATTTGCTGGAGCAGGAATTGGAATCGGCGAAACCGTTGTCGCGGCATTAATTGTTGCTCATCTCAAAGAGAAAAAGGCATCCACGCTGATACTTGTTGAGGTATTCTTTGGTGTTGGAGCTTTATTGATTCCGGTTATTTCTGCCTTTCTCATTTCTAGGAATATCTGGAATCTTTCATTTTCCTTTGTAGCTTGTGTGACGACCATTACATTGCTGATTTGGTTTTTCTCCTCCTTTGGAGAAATGGATTCCGTTTTAAAAAAACAGCCTAAGAAGGTAGATGAAAACGGAAAGAAACCGGAAAAGCTTCGATATACTCGGAAACAAATTCCCATTGTGACCATTGGGGCCGTTTTTTTCTTTATGTACGTGGGTGCTGAGATGGTTTTACCTAACTATTTACCGACCATCCTCCATAAAACAACACAATTAGATGCATCCTCTTTAGCCCTAAGTATTACCGTTTTTTGGTTGGCAATGACAATTGGACGGATGTTGATGACATTTATTGTCGACAGAATTGGTTACACAAAACTCTTCGTGGTTAGCTGTATTGGACAATTTTTAGGATTGTTTGTCTTTGCATTATCTCCATCCATTTGGATTAGTTATGGTGCGATCTTTTTTACCGGATTATTAATGGGAGGGATTTTCTCGATTGGTTTGCTGATCATTAATGATACATCGCAGGGACATGAAGAAAGAACAACAAGTTTGTTAGTCGCCCTAGGTGGTTTAGGTGGCGCGATTTTACCAAAGATTGTTGGTGAATTAATCGATCGTTTTGCAATTTCTGTTACTTTATGGACAATGGTTGGCTTTGCCTTTATTTTGGTCAGTTTAATGGGCGTTATTTTTTACCTTAAGAACAAATCAGAAGTGAGAGAAGATAAAAAACAAGTATCATCAAAAATGAATAGAAGTTTATTATGAAGCTTTGCTTCTGAATAAAAGACCTTACTCTTCGTGGTAAGGTCTTTTATTCACCAATATGCAAGTTTTTCATTTATCAAACACTTCTTATATTAATATTATGGTAAACTTATAGTATATATTATATATAAATGGAGAGAGGTTCAACATGATTAAAGCTGTTTTTTTTGATTTGGATGACACCTTACTATGGGATAAAAAAAGCATTAAAGAAGCTTTTCTGTCTACTTGTAAAATAGCAGAAGAACGTTATGGGGTGGAAGCAGAAAAACTTGAGGAAGCGGTTCGTGAGCAAGCTAGGGAGCTTTATGCCTCGTACGAAACATATCCTTTTACACAAATGATTGGCATCAATCCATTTGAAGGACTTTGGGGAAACTTTCCGGATGATCATGATGAATTCAGAAAGATGAAGGATATCGTTCCTACCTATCGAAAAGATACTTGGACATTAGGATTAAAATCTTTAGGGATTGATGATACAGATTTTGGCTATGAATTAGCTGAGCGGTTTCCAGAAGAGCGAAAGAAACTGCCTTTTGTATATGAGGATACTTTTGCTGTATTAGACCGTTTAAGAGAAGAGTATCGACTTTTACTTCTAACAAATGGCTCTCCTGATTTGCAGCAAACGAAGCTTACGATCACCCCAGAGCTTACACCTTATTTTGAACAGATCGTTATTTCTGGTGACTTTGGGAATGGGAAACCAGATCCAGCTATTTTTGAACATGCATTGTCGTTAATGTCATTAAATAAGGAAGAAGCCATAATGGTTGGGGATAATTTAATGACTGATATACTTGGGGCCAATCGAGTGGGGATGAAATCCGTATGGATTAATCGTGAAGAAAAAGAACGAACAGAAGTGACCCCAACTTATGAAATTCAAAATCTAGGGGAATTGCATCAACTTTTAGATGATTTGAATAAAGTGAAATTATAATCAGATATGCTGCAGATTTAACTCTGTAGCATATCTATTGTAAATAGGGGGCTTGTAATATGGGAAATAAGTCCATCGTTTTTACCGGTGGAGGATCGGCAGGACATGTGACACCCAACATGGCGATCATTAAGGAACTCGATAAGGGGTGGGATATATTTTATATTGGATCAAGAAAAGGAATTGAAAAAGAACTCATTCAAAAAATAAATATTCCTTATTACGGCATTAATAGCGGCAAATTAAGGCGGTATTTTGATTTTCAAAATGTTAAGGATGCTTTTAACGTTATAAAAGGATATTTTGAAGCAAAAATAATTCTTAAAAAATTAAAACCTAACCTTGTTTTTTCGAAAGGCGGATTTGTTTCCGTACCAGTGATTTTAGCCGCTAAAACCCTTAGAATCCCCGTGTTTATCCATGAAAGTGATATCACACCTGGACTGGCCAATAAAATTTCGCAAAGATTTGCTACAAAAATCTTTACCTCCTTTGAGGAAGCAAAGAAGTTTTTCCCCGAACATAAAACGACCGTTATTGGTTCACCTATTAGAAAGGAAATCCTGAGCGGTTCGGCTGCTCGTGGGAGGGCTTTTCTTGGATTCCATTCTAATCTTCCTGTTTTGACGATAATGGGTGGTAGCTTAGGGGCTAAAAAAATCAATGAAATTATTAGAACGTCTTTACCTGAGTTGACATTGAAATACCAAATTGTTCATCTATGTGGAAAAGGCAATAAAGAAGAGCGATACTCAAATGTCTCAGGATATCGCCAATATGAGTATCTACATGATGAACTATCAGATATTCTAGCTGCTTCCGATATCGTCATTACGAGAGGTGGTTCAAACGCTATATTTGAATTTTTGGCTTTGAACATCCCGATGCTCATCATCCCTTTAGGATTAGATCAAAGCAGGGGAGACCAAATCCTCAATGCAAAGGCCTTCCAGGAAAAGGGCTATTGCCTTATGTTGGAGGAAGAAAAACTAGATCGTGAGACATTGATGGAACATCTAGACTCAATTTATAAGAACAAAGAAAAATTCGAAAAGAATATGAAATCAACGCAAAAAAGTTCCGCCTTAAAAATACTTGTGAAAGAAATTGAAGACTGGAATTGACACTTCCTATGGCAAAAGAGCAAACATCATGGTGTCGCAAGTAAAATTTTCATGCAAACGATGTTAAATAATAATCACAAAGATCATTCAATGGACATCCAAGACACAGTGGTTTTGTTCTACAATGCATTTTTCCGTGTTCAACAAGAAGGGCATGGTATTCTTGTAGTAAGCTGAGATCAGCTGGTAATTCACTCTCAACCTGTTTTCTGAAAAGATCATAGGATGCTGGTACATCTTTTCCAATCCGTGTAAAAATTCTTCTTGCGTAAGCATCAACGACAAATCCTGGTTTATGAAATGCATATAGGAGCATGGCATCTGCTGTTTCCCGGCCAATGCCATAGATGCTTAATAATTCAGTACGTAATGTCTGTTTATCTATTTGTTTAATTTTTTCGATATCATATTCATACTTATTAAACCATTGTATAAACGCTTTGATTCGCTTAGCCTTTATGTTGAAAAAACCACTAGATTTAATCAGTTGAGCAAGTTCAACTTCAGGTAAATGCTCAATCGTTTTAGGATCTAAAAATTCTCCTAATTGTACAAGTGCTTTTTCAACATTACGCCAACTGGTATTTTGCACAAGAATCGCACCAATCAGCATCTCAAAAGGGGTTTCAGCTGGCCACCAATTTTGCGGGCCGTAATATTGATATAAGCGCTCATAAATAAATGAATATCGCTGTTGCATTTTATAACCTCCATGATTTTGCTATTATACTAGAATGCTTGAGAAAGGTGAACCTATCGATAATTATACTATCATTTCGGGTAGTATTTTTGTGAAAGTTCAAGATTAAAATCCCATTCATAAGAGAGAATAGAAGTTTCTGCATCTAAGTATGAGAGGATTCATTTTAACAGTTGTCAAAACAGCGTAGAACTTGGATCAAAACCATTAATCCGAAGTGTGAACTAGTTTGAAAGGGGATTTTATCATCCCTCCTTTTGTGGTTTTGAAATTTATCTTTTGACATTAAATAAAGTTCGATTATTCATAAAATAGTTTGATACAATTGTATAAGTAGCTGGATTGTAGTCAAACGGACCATCCAAATTATTTAGTTATGGAGGTAGGATGAGTGGATGTACAGATTGAAAAAGCATCTCTAGAACAAAAAGTCGTATTAAGGCACTTACTCGAGTTATACAAATATGATTTTAGTGAGTTTGATCCTGAAGATGTAAATGATCAGGGATTATACGGTTACAAGTATTTTGAACAGTACTGGACAGAGCCAAGTCGTTTTCCTTTCTTGATCAAGGTTAATGGAAGTTATGCTGGATTTGCGCTGGTTCGTGAAATAACTCAAGAGGGTGAAAATCCTGCATCCTATTTTTCAATGGCTGAGTTTTTTGTTATGAAGAAATACCGAAAATCTGGTGTAGGGAAGCAAACGGCTTTTTATCTATTTGATACCTTTTCCGGAACATGGGAGGTTGCAGAGATGAAGGAGAACGTTCCAGCACAAAAATTTTGGAGAAAAATCATCTCGGAGTATACGAACGATAATTATCAAGAAGTGCAAAAAGTTGATTGGGAGGGGCCAGTTCAAATATTCATTACTGGCAAAATGAACTGAGATAGTGTGCACCCTTCTTTATACGAGTACTTTTATAGAATAATTTAAATAGAAAATAATCAAATCTTTTATAAAAAATGTATAATGATTTACATAAGTTCATTTTAGAGTATTTTCATGGATATTAAAGTACAGAAGAGGAGAGTAGCCTACTTATGAAAGAAAAACAACTAGAATTACTGGAAATATTGGAAACCCAAGGACGGATTGAAATTGATTCTCTGGCAAAGATGCTGAATATGGATGTAAATGAAGTAGCGGAAATGATAAAAAACCTTGAGCAATCACAAGTGATTCAGGGCTATTCTGCTGTGATTGACTGGTCAAAAGTACTGGGCAACGGAGATATCACGGCAATGATCGATGTGAAGGTTGCCCCGAAAAGAGGCGTAGGGTTCGATCAAACTGCTGAACGAATTTATCGCCACAGCGAGGTTAAGTCGGTTTATCTCATGTCCGGTACTTATGATTTATCGGTTACGGTCGAGGGCAAATCAATGTCGGACATTAGCAATTTTGTCGCTGAAAAGCTTTCGACACTCGATTCGGTCATTTCGACAACGACACATTTTATCTTAAAAAAATATAAACACGATGGCGTTATTTTTGATGAAAAGTCAAAGGATAAGAGAATGGTGGTGTCACCATGATGGTAACCAAAAGCAGCCATTTCGTTTCAGAGCTTGCCAATTCGATTCAGCCTTCCGGGATCAGGCGTTTTTTTGATCTCGCTTCCCAGATGGAAGATGTAGTTTCTCTTGGTGTCGGTGAACCTGATTTTACAACACCATGGAATATTATTGAAGCCAGTTATCATTCACTTGAGCAGGGTTACACCGCCTACACTTCAAATGCAGGTCTTTTCAGTTTGCGACGGGAAATCTGTCGTTATTTAACAAAATATGATTTGGATTATAACCCGGAAGATGAAATATTGGTGACCGTCGGAGCAAGCCAGGCAATTGATTTGGTTCTTCGTGCGACGATCGATAGGGGAGACGAAGTGATCATCGTCAATCCAGGATTTGTTTCGTATATCCCGCTCATTCAAATGGCAGGGGGAAAAGCCGTTCCTCTCGAGACAAAGGCGGAAAATCAATTTAAACCAACGCCAGAACAGCTCGAACCGCTGATCACTGCGAAAACAAAGGCGGTTTTTTTATGTAATCCTAATAATCCGACTGGCACGGTCCTAAGCAGAAACGATTTGGAACCCATTGCCCAAATTGTAAAAGATCATGACTTGCTCGTTTACTCCGATGAAATCTACGCGGAATTAATTTATGAAGATGATCATGTCAGCACAGGGGCGTTGGAAGGGATGAAAGAACGGACTATCATCATTTCTGGGTTTTCAAAAGCATTTGCGATGACCGGCTGGCGTCTCGGTTATGCGGTGGGACCCAAGGAGATTATTCAGGCAATGCTAAAAATCCATCAATCCTCCATGATGTGTGCATCAACCATGGCACAGTACGCTGGGCTGGAGGCATTGACCGGCAACAGTGATAATGTGAAACGGATGGTCCGCAGTTATCGTCAAAGAAGAAATTATTTAGTGCATCAGTTGAACAGTATGGGGCTTGACTGCGAATCACCAGGTGGCGCATTTTATCTGTTTCCATCGATTAAGAAAACTGGCCTATCTTCAGAGGAATTCGCAGAAAGATTGCTCATATCAGAAAAGGTCGCCGTCGTTCCTGGAAGTGTATTCGGCGAAAGCGGCGAAGGGTATATTCGTTGCTCATACGCAACCTCAATGACCCAATTGGAGGAAGCATCGAAACGAATACAGCGTTTTGTGGAAAATGTAGAGTGAATTTGATTAAATAAACAGAATGATCACCCCAATGTAAATTTAAAGGGACATTCTCGGCATAAAGGCGTTGCTTTGCAACGTTCTTTGCTATGTGCCGCTAGGAGAAAGATGTTCCTGAATAGCATTAAAACATTCGGTTAAGAGAGATAGGGAGCATTGATATGATGGTTCGAAAGAATGGCAACTTAATTAAGATGTATTGAGTGTGGGAGCTTTATCATCGGCATAAGTGGCCAATTGACTACCAAGATTTCGAGAGAATTATTCGAAGTACAGATGATGGTCATCGCATTTTCCCTCGAAATGTAAAAATATTGCGAGTCGAGAGTGGAGGAAACGTTACTTTTGCTAAAAGAGTACGCCATTGCGGAATCAAAGGGAAAAAGACGTTGAAAAATCAATTGATGATGCGAACGCGTGTGAGTGAATTCGTGCAAATGGCTTTGGAAGAGGAAGGACTGGGAAGAATGTCTGTTAGAACACAATGCTATTATTTTAGGTCTGGTATCGTGTGAGAAATAAAAAGCAGCTTTCCTCATTTACACCACCTCTTCTTCGGTGTTCTCCTTTTTACCGTCCTTCCTTTATACAATCTTCGCATTGTCTAGGATAACCATAACACTGAGTGTCTTCAATGGATCACTCTTTCAAATATTTATCAATATATTCCTTTTCTTCTTCTTGAGTTTTCTTTACTACTTTAGGTCCACGTCCTTCATTAAAGCTCTTTATTATTGTGAACACATCCCGATCTACCTCATCGAAGTTATTTTCCTGCCACTTTTTCAGAATAGAGAGGTAATCGTTATGAACCTTCGTATCCATATCGATGGATGAAATTTTATCCATAAAATACTCAATATATGGACTTTCCATTGGTATACGTCTAAACGACTCATCGGTTATTTGTGGGATTCCATCTTTTTTACCGTCAATATTCACTTTTTGCAGGCCCATATCCACCAATAACTGACCAAATACAATATCATTATCGATTTTCCCAATTTTTTCTTTGGCTTTCTCTCTATCTGAATCTGTTAGTTCCACATCGGCTTCTTCTTTTTGTATAAATTTATTGATATATTCCTTTTCTTCTACTTGAGTTTTTTTTTCTACCTCAGGTCCGCGTGCCTTACCTTCATTCAAGTACCTTATTAGTGTGCGCACATCCTGATCTACCTCACCGAAGTTATTTTCTTGCCACTTTTTCAGAATAGAGAGGTGATCATTGTGAACCTCCGGATCCATATCTATGGATGAAACTATATCCATAAAATACTCAATATATGGACTCTCCATTGGTATACGTCTAACCGACTCATCGATTACCTTTGGAATCCCATCTGTACTACCGCCAATATTTACTTTTTGAAGGGCCATATCAATCATCAGCGAGGAAACTTCGCTTTTATTATCGATCTCCCCAATTTTTTCTTTGGCTTTCTCTCTATCTGAATCTGTTAGTTCCACATTGACTTCTTCTTTCGCTTCTTCGGGCTCCTCATTTACGTCTTCTTCATTCTCCACAGTCTTAGGATCATCCACTTTATCCTGTACATTACTTTTTTCAGAATCGCATGCCCCCAATAACCCTATAATAAATACCGACGCCAGCAAATAAGAGAGCGATTTCAATTTGTACTCCTCCTTATTTGAAATCTATTAACAAGCTTAACATCTACATACAAAAATATAAAGGTTTCCCTGTTGTAACTTTAGGGAAATCTGACAATTTTATACTTACTTTCCTAAATTAGGGGTAGTACCAGCGAAGCTGACACCACTCCAATGCGTCCAGGATCAGACTTTAATTCATGAAATGTTAACGCTTCTTCCGTTTCTGGGGAATCATCAACTTTTTCCAAATGATTAATTAATCTGTCTATCCCTTCACAGGTCTGGTTAGAAAGCCTTTGATAAATAGTAGTAAAAAATTGTTCTTCGTAGGAGTAGATAGCAGAGCGAATAAGACGCTCTACTCGATCTGGGGTGGGAGGCACAATTTTTAATTCTTTATATTGTTGATATAACTTGTCCTCAACATAGTTGAATTCATGGCTATGATGTAAAACGTGCTTACACAACTAGTCTGTCATCAAATCTATATCCTATAGGGTAGCTTCGCGAAATCCGAAATAGGTGCGGATTTCCGAACGGTGGTAAGTAATGGTACATCCGGTCCAATCATATTCAGAAAAAATATCGGGATTCATTTCTAGTTACTTAGCTATGTATTCTATAACTGTTTTAGGTATCTCACCTTTTGAATGGGGGGAACTTATATTCGTATTAGAAAACTTAAGCATGACAGCAAAACCGAGTTTTGTGTTTCTCCTTTTTAGTTGTATCAACTCTTGTTCATCAGGCATGAGTATAAAGTGGTCAATTAACTCATCTAATTTCCAATTTCTTTTCAACTTTCTTCCTCCCTTTGCAGCTTTCGATACAGAGTCATACGGGAGATACCTGCTTTTTCAGCAGCATCTGTCCGACTCATCCCCTGGTCTATAAGATATAAAGCATAATTGATCTTTTCCTCGTCTGCTTTTGGCCTTCCAGGGAATTTCCCTCGTTTTTTGGCAGCTAAAATGCCTTTCTTTGTACCTTCCGAAGTAAGGTCTCGCTCAAATTGGGCAATACTAGCAAAAATAGTAAACAACATTCTTCCATGTGCTGCCGTTGTATCCAGCCAAGACTCCTTTAAACTTTTTAAATGCGCCCCTTTCTGGGCAATAAGTTCTGTAATCTCAATCAGATCCTTCGTGGAACGGAATAATTCAGTTAAGCCCGTTACAACAACGGTATCTTCTGGTCGAAGAAACTCCAACATACGGTTCACCTCAGGTCGATCCCGTTTAGTTCCTGCTACTTTTTCAAAAAAGATCCGTTCGCACCCAAATTCTTCAAGTTGCTTTTTTTGGCGATCCAAATTTTGATCAATGGTAGAAACGCGCATATAATCAAATTTCATTTGCATCCTCACCTTTTAGCCTAATTGTACCAAAACTATTAACAATTAATATTGTTACAAATAAAATTTTGGTACATATTTTTGTTACGTAATATATAATGATATATAATGGATTAGTAGACAAAATATTACTTTTCACATCATGTAACAGAAATGGTCGTTTTTGTTATAGCAAATACATAACAAATACTACTTTATAAAAAATTAGCAAAAGCTTCATTCTCTCTATTCCGCAATCGGGCCATTTTGTTAAACAAGGGGGGATACTTTTGAAACAAGGCAGAATTATTATAATTACTGGTTCACCAGGAACAGGTAAAAGTACGACGGCGTCCATTGTTGCTAAAGAATCTAGCTTACCAAAAGCTGTACATATGCACACGGATGATTTTTATCACTATATTCAAAAGGGGGCGATACCTCCATTTTTACCGGAATCACAAGAACAAAACCTAATTGTTATTGAAGCTTTTTTAGAAGCTGCAAAACGCTTTGCACGGGGTGGTTACGATGTGATTATTGATGGAATTGTTGGTCCTTGGTTTTTAAATCCGTGGTTAAATGTTGTACAAGATAATTTCGAAGTACATTACATTGTCTTAAGAGCGACAAAAGAAGAAACAATGAAACGAGCAATCAATCGCACTAAATTAGACGAAAATGACAACATTGAATTGGTAGAAAAAATGTGGGAGCAATTTAACGATTTGGGTACCTATGAATCCAATATTATCGAGACAACAAATCAATCTACCGAAGAAAGTGTTTCAGCAATAAAAGCTGTAATTGAAAAGAAATCTTCTTTACTCACGATATGATGTGATACAAAAGTTAAGCAATCGAGCGCAATTCTGGAACAAACTGTGCCGTATTCGGTCCATGTTGTTTAACAAGAAAAGAATTCTATGGGGGTGTTTTATTGTTATCTGATTTAGAATTGATGGATTATCATGTAAACGTGTTATTTAAACACGATGATAAAAATCGTATGACAGTCGTAAATGAGCCACCATACGATGATGCACCGCGTATTTTTATTGGTGGTACCCAACAGGGGAATTTAATAAGGTATTCAAGCATCCTGAGTAAGAGTCTTTTAGAGAGGTTAGAACGAGTGACTAGTAAAGACTCTGGCATCCAATTAGGAAAAATAATCGGAGTTTTGAGTGTGGAACAACAAATCAATAACTTTTGGGTAGGACCTGCTTTTTTATTCCCCGATTTGATAGGTAAGTCAACACAGACGATACAAATAACCGAGTCAAACAAGGAACTGCTCCGTTCCCATTTTCCTGATTTCCTAGATGACCTGGAATTTACACAGCCTTGTTTTGCAGTTGTTCGAAATGGATCTGCTGTTTCCTTGTGTTGTAGTGCTCGACAAACATCTATTTGCGCCGAAGCTAGTCTGCATACTGCTAAATCTTATCGCGGCAAAGGGTATGCTGTAGATGTTTCAAATGCTTGGGCAGCTGAGATACAAAAACAGGGACGGATTGCATTATATAGTACTTCATGGGACAATTTTGCATCCCAATCTGTAGCAAGAAAACTACATTTGATAAAGTATGGAACAGACATTCATATGAAATAAAGCGTGTTTATACACAAGATTTTTCTTAAACAAACGGGTTCTAAGAACTAAAATATTTGATTATTCTTTACTTTTTCCGTCTCACAAAGTATAATAAAATGGTAAAGCCGATTTCAATGAGCATATAAATAATAAGGGGTGCATTTTGTGAGTGCGGTAGTTTCTGAATAGGAAAACGTATTATAAGGAAATAAGGAAGTATTAACAGCAGGGGATTTTAGTGCTTTTCACAACCCTTAGTTTGTTATGGGCTTATTTCCACCTATGAAGATACCTACCATACTTTACAATCAAACGCATCATTTCATAATTAAAACGTTTGTTATTAACGTTTTTTGATGTATTTTTTTTTGTTTTGTAATGTAAGCTGTGGTGTCTGCCGCAGCTTTTTTTATTTTGTTAAAACTCATTGAAATCCTGTTAGGTATCTTCATTGCTGATTAAATCATCACATTGAGGAGAATGAAAATATGAATGAAAATACTTTTGAAAAATTACAATACAACGAGCTAAAAGAAATTGTAAAATCGTATTGTGTGAGCGGACTTGGACAACAATTAATGGATACATTAACTCCAAGTTCTAATCTAAAGGTAGTAAAACATCGATTAACTGAAACCACCGAAGCGCGTACCATTTTGGATGCAGGAGGAAACGTACCATTTATCGGGATTTCCAACATTGAACATACCATCGACAAATTAGATAAGGGCATCATTTTAGATCCAGAGGAGCTTTTCCGTTTTTCCGACTTTTTAAGGAGCTGCCGGAGGATTAAAACTTTCATGTGTAACAAAGAAATGTTGGCACCGACATTAGCGATGTATGCTAATTCCATGACAGAGTTCGTGGGGATAGAAGAGGAAATTAATTTTTCTATTAAAAATAATCAGGTTGATTCGGCTGCCAGTAAAGAACTCAAACGTGTTCGTTTCCAGATCGAATCCACTGAACAAAAAATTAAAGACCGATTGAATAAGTTCCTAAACAGCAGTGTTAATAAAAAATATATTCAGGAATTCGTTATTAGCGTTAAAGATGATCGCTATACAATACCGATAAAAGCTTCATACAAAAACCACGTACATGGTAGCGTTATTGAAATATCTTCTAAAGGTTCAACAGTCTTTATGGAACCTAATGTGGTAGGAAAGTTAAGTGTGGAATTAGCGACATTAAAGTCCGAAGAGGACATGTTGGAATATCAAATACTCGCTACTTTAACAGGGCTAGTGGCGGAAAATCTTCAACCGATTAAAATCAATATTGAGCTTATATCCCAATACGATATGATTTTTGCTAAAGCGAAATATAGCAAATCTATGAATGGGATTGAGCCAAATATTAATGAACACGGGGATATTAAATTAGTTGATTGCAAGCATCCGTTATTATCAGGTCATATTGTTCCGCTTCAATTTCAAATTGGAAGTAGTTACCGCAGTTTGATAATAACTGGTCCTAATGCTGGCGGAAAAACAATAGTACTGAAAACAATTGGCCTTGTCACTTTGGCAGCAATGTCCGGGTTTCATATTTCAGCTTCGAAAGAAACTCAAATTGCAGTATTTGACCGTATTTTTGTGGATATTGGCGATAATCAGAGTCTAGAAAATGCCCTTAGTACGTTCTCTTCTCACATGAAGAACTTATCGGAAATCCTGCAATCTGTAAACAATAATACACTGCTACTATTTGATGAGATTGGCAGCGGAACAGAACCTAATGAAGGGGCCGCGTTAGCCATTTCTCTATTGGAAGAATTTTATCTTAAAGGATGTATAACCGTTGCGACGACGCATTATGGAGAAATTAAACGCTTTTCCGAATTGCATAATGACTTTATGAACGCTGCTATGCAATTTGACCATGAAACACTTGAACCCTTATATAAACTGCTCATCGGCCAATCTGGAGATAGTAATGCCTTATGGATTTCGAGAAAGATGAATGTACCAGAAAATGTTCTAAGAAGAGCAGAAGACTATATGAAAAATAAAGAATATCGCTTAGAACGAATAAATGAAAGTAAAGTTCGAAAGCCAAAACCAGTTGTTGAAAAAGTAGAAACTCATATCGATTATCAAAAAGGAGATCGTGTAAAACTGCTAGACCACGACGACATCGGGATTGTATACAAGGAAAAAGACGAATATCATAACGTTACTGTGTTTTATCGAAATCAATTTATTGAAGTCAATGAAAAGCGATTGGTTTTAGACTTAAAAGCTGCTGAGTTATATCCAGAAGGTTATGATGTAGACACTTTATTTATTGATTATAAAACCCGAAAACGAAATCATGATATTGAACGAGGCTCAAAAAAAGCCCTTCGCAATGTCAATAAGGAAATACGAAGAAATAAGCAAAAATAAGTAATGAGAAAAATCCTCAACTTTGTTCAAGGTTGAGGATTTTGGGGTTTAAGCTTATTGGGGTAGGCGAAATCTATGATTTTAGAACCAAGTATTTACGAATATAAATGAAAACAGACATCTTAAAACTATTCACTTTTATTAAGTAAAAGCAATGACGTGATGCTAGTATAGTTTCATGGACACATCTAAGTTAAATTTATACAATGACTTTTAAGGAGGATGTGTCCGATGAGTAAGAAAAATAATGGGAAACGGTATAACGATGATTTCCGAAAAATGATTG
>NZ_BORB01000054.1:0-19549 GCF_018332955.1 Lederbergia ruris | reverse complement strand
TTCGCCCTTGTTAGCCTGAATTCAAACCATTGGCGTGTTTGTCAAGAGCGATTGCGGCAGCTTACCACCACATTTAGACCTTAGAGCTACTTTAGGCTTTTGTTTTCATAGAATTTTTGACACTACCTTCGATCATAAAACTTAATGTTCACGCTTACAATTTTTACTGAACTTCTATTCCTTTTAAAATTGTATCATAATGAGTGACGTTTTGGTGATCCTTAACCGAATTTCATCTCCAAATAAAACAATATAACAATGCTATCGATGTGACATATGCCCACTATAAAATTTCCAAATAATGATAAAGAAAAGAAAGTATTCAAAAAGGAAAAATTCATGTTTCCAATAAGTGAAATGAATCAATAAGCCAAATTGTTCCGCTATATATGGACATTTGTACAAGTTTTTCAATTTCTTGATCCTCCACCTCTTTTAAAGTGGCTTTATGGATTTCCCCTTTTGCACAAGCTGCTCTTGCTCGTTTAATCGGTTCCGTTCTTAAAAGACTTCCGACTTCCTACATGGTCACCTTTCAAAGGTTATCTGGTCCATTATACTAAAGGACTCGCCGCCAACCACGATATAGCATCTTTAATTGTGATAAATCCCATTCATACAATCCATCAATTGATCAAGAAGAAATAAAAAAATCCCCAATTTCTTAGTATGAAAGTTAAGAAATTGGGGATGTAAGGCTTTGAATCAAGCTATTGTGAAATGTGCTATCTTTCATCCTCATTTCCTATTAACGAGAACATTTGTGTCATTTAAATCTCTTCCTCTGAATCTTGATCAGTGGTTAAGCTTTCCGGTGTTCACTCCCTTTCAATCCCATCTCCATTCTCTCGATGGCTATTGATTAACTGTAAAACCCACGCTTCGTCAAAACGGAGCTTTTCTAACCGATGCCGGAAAAAGATCAGAATATACTGCTGTTCTCCCTGGGGAATCCGTTCATCCTTGCTCGCATACTCCAAACGTTCTTCCTCGTGGCGGATCTCATACCGCAGGAAATCTTTGTATTGGTGTAAAATTAAAAATTGTAATTCCTTACTGATCAGACCAAAATTCTTCAGCTTCGTATAAAAATGCAGCTCGTAATCCGGTGAGTATGGAATCGGTTCTTCCATTAACCGGAAAAAACGCATTCTGCCTTCATCTGTGAGTTTATAAATCTTTTTCTTCTTTCCTTTTCCCCGTTTAGCTCCCTCCGGTTGTTCGTCGGGGACTTGTTCGATCAAACCGTCTGCAAGCATGCCGTGAATAAGCGGGTAAAGCGCCCCCCAGCTGACTTTTCGCGTAGGTCCAACAATTCCGTTTAAAATCTGATGCAACAAATAACCATGCATCGGGTTATTCATCAATTCTCCGAGTATGAACAATTCGTTCAAGCGAAGAGCCTCCCTTATAAATTTTAACTACTTTTAAGTAACAGTTGCCCGAAAACCGTTACGCAGACTGCTACTGTTCCAGCCATCTTGGGGTTTCGGCAGGAGCGGCGCGGCGATCAGGTTTACAATCACGCTGCCACATATAAGCAGAAAAATTCTTATTGTCTCTTTTTCTTCCTTTGCTTTAACGACTACTAACCAAGTAAAGGGTATTACCATCAGGATCGCTGAAATGTACGACCTGGGCTGCTTTACCATCAACAGAATCATGGAATTCAACACCGCGGGATTTCAATGTCTCAACGGCTGACTCTAATTCTTGAACCTCAAATCCAATAGACATGCTTCCCGATTTTTCCGGTTGAGATTCTTGTTCTTCGGCAAGGTGCAGGAGTCCAATTGTTAATCCTGGTGCTTCGATCTGTACAAAATGCTCGTCCATTCCGTTTTGTAGCTTTAATCCAAGAGTTTCGACGTAAAATTGAACGGCCCTTTTTAAATCCGCTACCATTACAGTCACATTGCCACTTTTGAACATGGTATATTGCCTCCTTTAAATGTTAGATCGTTTTTATTATATCAAAATTTTATAATATGTAAACATGTTTTTTTGATATAAATTTATGAACATCTGGCGATAGGATGGGAATGACCGACCTTACTCATGATAAGCAGACGGTGCCCAAAGGCAAAAAAAGCCCCCTTTAATTGGAACCACCAGTAGAAATAAAAAAGGAGAGGAAAAACTTGGAGAAATACGATTATTACCATGAATGCTCATTTTCATAAAAGTATTGAAAGCTTTTTAGCTGTAATACTAGATTTTACCTTCAAAATTGATAATAATGAATATGGAGCGATCAAAGAAAATAGTTAATTAATGGAGTTGCAAGTAATGATTACAATTTTAGATATCGCTAAAATGGCGAATGTATCCCGCACTACTGTATCTCGCGTATTAAATAATAACGGTTATGTAAGTAACGAAGCTAGAGAGCGGGTCCTGAAAGTGATAAAAGAAACTGGTTATATTCCTAGCCAGCAGGCAAAGTCACTTCGAACAAAAGAAACAAAAGTCGTCGGGGTTATTTTACCGAAAATTAGTACTGAAACTTCCAGTAAAGTAGTAAGTGGAATCGAT
Source organism: Lederbergia ruris (assembly GCF_018332955.1). NCBI lineage: Bacteria > Bacillati > Bacillota > Bacilli > Caryophanales > Bacillaceae > Lederbergia > Lederbergia ruris. The sequence goes on along the minus strand of NZ_BORB01000054.1, from coordinate 17,014 downwards.
AAAGTCTTAAGTGAACACGGTTATCAAATTTTGTTAGCTATTACAAATTTACAAGTTGAAAAAGAAATTGAGTATTTAAAGTTATTGGCGAATCGACAGGTGGACGGAATTATACTAGTCGCTACAAATGTGCAGCAGGAACTTGTGGAGGAAATACAGAAATTACGTGTTCCATTCATCGTAATTGGACAAAATATGCCCGGCGTACCATCCGTTTATTACGATGACTACCAAGCTGCAAAATTTTTAACACAAACAGTTATGAACAAGGGCAAAAAGAAAATTGCTTATATTGGTGTACATGAGACGGACCAAGCCGTAGGGGTTTTAAGAAAAAGGGGGTATATCGATGCGTTAAAAGAAAACCATATACCTGTAAATGAAAAATGGATTGAAATCGGAAGTTTTCGTTTAGAGTCGGGTTATGAGTGCATGAAAAAAATAATACAAAATAATGAAGACTTACCAGAGGCGGTTTTTGCCGCGACTGATCGAATTGCAATCGGTGCAATGTCCTACTTAAACGAAAAAAACATACGAATTCCGGAAGATATAAAGATTGTCAGCATTGGTGCTTCTGAATTATCAAAGTATTCATCCCCAAAGCTGACGACGATTGATTATGAAAATGAAAAAGCAGGAAAGGCAGGAGCTGAGATTTTATATAAAAAAATGAAGCAGGAGAGTGTGGAAGCAGATAAAATTGTATTAAATTATAGATTAATAATTGGGAATACTTTATAATATAGTTAATGCTGTATAATTCTTAGCTCGATCTCATTTACTTGTGAACAATGTGGAATCGATTCCCTAGATAGAATTTAAATAGCATAATGATTATTTTATAGGTGTTGTGGAATCGATTCCCCATATGAGCGGGAATCGTACAGCAAATAAATCTTAAGGAGTGATGATCTATGTCAGAAAATAGTCAAATAGCAAAAGATTTAATTGAAGCGATTGGCGGAAAGGACAATATTATTTCTGCAGCACATTGTGCGACAAGACTACGATTAATGGTCAAAGATCAGGATATGATTGATCAAGAACGTGTGGAAAATATCCAAAAAGTAAAAGGGGCTTTTTTCAACTCCGGGCAATACCAAGTGATTTTTGGAACTGGAACGGTTAATCGGATGTATGATGAGGTAGTCAAACTAGGGATTAGCGGCTCAACTAAATCAGAACAAGCCCAAGAAGCGGTAAAAGCTGGAAGTGGTTTCCAACGTGCCGTCCGTACTTTTGGTGATGTGTTTGTTCCCATTATTCCTGCCCTTGTAGCTACAGGATTGTTTATGGGTTTACGTGGACTTGTCATGCAAGAACAAATTTTAGGTTTATTTGGATTAACTCCAGATGATATTTCTCAGAACTTTATCCTATTTACTGAAGTTTTAACTGATACAGCATTTGTTTTTCTACCAGCATTAGTTGCCTGGTCTGCATTTCGTGTATTCGGTGGTAATCCAACGATCGGATTAGTTTTAGGATTAATGCTTGTTAGTCCTTCATTACCAAATGCTTATTCAGTAGCATCCGGTGATGTTGATCCTATTAAAATATTTGGTTTTATTCCAGTTGTGGGTTATCAAGGTTCGGTATTGCCGGCATTTATTACAGGATTTGTCGGAGCAAAACTGGAGCGCTGGATCCGAAAAAGAGTTCCCGAGGTATTGGATTTAATTGTGACGCCATTCTTAACATTATTAGTCATGATTACTTTGGCGTTATTTGTCATCGGACCTATTTTCCATTCAGCGGAAAATATTATTCTATCCATTTTCAAGGCAATATTAGAATGGCCATTAGGCATTAGTGGTCTTATAATCGGTGGCTTAAACCAACTTATCGTTGTAACCGGTGTCCATCATATCTTTAATATGTTGGAAATTCAGCTGTTAGAAGCCTTCGGTAATAACCCGTATAATGCGATCGTAACATGTTCTGTTGCTGCACAAGGTGGTGCCGCGCTTGCAGTTGGATTAAAAACAAAGTCTGCAAAATTAAAAGCTTTAGCTCTTCCTTCCTCTCTATCAGCTTTCTTAGGAATTACAGAGCCGGCTGTTTTCGGAGTCAATCTTCGTTATTTTAAACCCTTTGTATTCGCTTTAGTCGGCGGTGGAGTAGGAGGTTTCTTATCTGCTATATTTGGTCTAAAAGCAACTGGGATGGCGATCACTGTAATCCCTGGGACGCTCCTCTATTTAAACGGCCAAATATTGTTATACCTACTTGTAAATATTGTTGCGATTGGAACGGCATTTATTTTAACATGGCTCTTCGGATTTTCTGATAAATCGGTGAAAGATTTGAATAAAAATTAGTTTGTAAACGGCTAATGTTAAAAGATCATATATGAGCGGTGGAGAGTACTTCTCTACTCTATACCGCTCTTCTCTAGCAATGATTATATGTAAATAAGGAGTTCAATATGGAGACAGAAATTCAGCTTAGAAATCAAATTTTTCAAAGGTTAATAGATTACCAACATCAGGATGAAAATCGACTTGCTTTTCATTTAACTCCACCGATTGGTCTAATGAACGATCCAAACGGCTTAGTTTATTATAAAGGCAAATATCACGTGTTTTATCAGTGGAATCCATTTGATACAAATCATACATTTAAATGCTGGGGACATTACTCCTCGTCGGATTTCATCCATTGGGAAGAACATCCACCAGCGTTAGTTCCAAGTGAATGGTATGAAAAGGACGGCTGTTATTCTGGTTCAGCGATTGTACACGATAGTAAATTGTATCTTTTTTATACTGGGAATGTGAAAACGACAGAGGGTGGCAGGGAAACATATCAATGTTTAGCTGTATCTGATGATGGTGTTCATTTTGAAAAAAAAGGACCTGTTATTTATTTACCTAAAGGATTCACCCCTCATTTTCGTGATCCAAAAGTATGGAAGCAAGAAGATAAGTGGTTGATGGTTATTGGTGCACAAACAGAAGAATTAGAAGGTTTAACCGCTGTTTTTGCATCGAATGATTTAATCAATTGGCAATGGCAAGGTCCGCTAGCTGGCAATGGTGTTTCTCTTTCTAAATATTTTGGCTATATGTGGGAATGTCCAGATTTTTTTTCTTTAAATGGAAAGGACATTCTCATCGTTTCCCCCCAAGGATTGGAAGCACAGCCATTTCAATATGAAAATTTATATCAATCCGGCTATTTTATCGGGGAATGGGACAGCAAAACGAACAAATATGTTCACGGGACATTTCATGAACTTGATCATGGTTTTGATTTTTACGCCCCGCAAACGTTTGAAGATCCAAACGGGAGAAGGATTTTATTAGCCTGGATGGGCATGGGAGATGAACAAGAGCAAACACACCAATCAATCAAAAGTGGCTGGATTCATAGTTTGACGATTCCCCGAGAATTAACCGTAAAAGATGGCCGTTTATACCAAAAACCAATCGAAGAGCTTAAACAATTACGAAATAAGGCAAGGTCTGAGATTTTCTCCATTGCAAATGAAGAAAAAGAAGTTCTATTTGACAGCGAACTTCAAGAGATCATAATTGATATTGAACAATTTGAAGGGAATAAATGGGAAATTCAAATACACAATCATTGCAAGCTTATTTTTAATCGGAAAGATAGCATTGTAACGTTAGAAAGACAAAACTTTAATCATTCTAAACTTGAAACAAGACAATGTAAAATCAATAAAATAGACAACATTCATATGTACTTGGACCGTACTTCCTTAGAAATTTTTCTTAATAATGGTCAAATTGTTTTCTCAAGTAGGTATTATAAAAAAACTATCAAAAATCAATGTTTGATTTCTGTAGAAGGGAAAGCGAAGCTTAGATGGAAAAATTGGAGCCTATACTCCTATCAATATAGGAATGATACATTAAAAAAGGTTGTGTTCTAATGTTTAAAAGACTTTTCGGAAAAAAACAAGAGATAATAAAGACGATCGAACTTAAAGCATTTGCTTCAGGTAATATCGTACCGATAGAAAATGTGCCAGATCCAGTTTTTTCACAAAAATTAATGGGAGATGGTATTGCCATTTTACCTGATGAAGGGAGATTTGTTGCTCCAGTCGATGGAGAAATCATCCAAGTGTTCCCTACAAAGCATGCGGTTGGAATAAAGACAATGAATGGTACAGAAATTTTAATCCATATTGGATTAGAAACGGTTTCCATGAATGGTGAGGGATTCACTTCACATGTTAAAGAAGGTGAAAAGGTAAAATCAGGTGATATTCTCGTCACGGTTGACCTTGAAAAAGTGAAAGAAAATGCCAAAAGCATTGTATCACCCATTGTTATTATGGATCCTGAAAATATGGAGAGCATCGACAAACCCATTTTATCTGGAAAAGTTTTAGCTAATAAGGAAGTTATTTTACTTGCAACAGTAAAATAACTCGAAAATATGATATTTTACTTTGAATTCTTTAAAAGTTTAAAATCAATCCTAATGCATTCTCCTTTTCAATTTTTATTCAATAGCCAAAGGTCTATCCAATTGGCTTTCGTTAAAATATACTAAAAAGTAAGAGAAGCACCATTCGGGGAAGGTGCTTCTCTAAACATATCTGCATTCAATTTTCCATCTTTTATTGATAAACCTTAATTTTTACTGACCGGACTCCCCAGTTAAGAGCTTTCTTTTTAGTAGGCATATGCAAATCAATTTTATTTCCTTTTATCGCACTGCCCGTATCACCGGCAATCGCTTCCCCGTATCCTTCCACATACACTTTTGTGCCGAGTGGGATTTTTTTAGGGTCAACGGAGATTACCTTGGCATTTGGTTTTTTCTTTAAATTAATGCCTGTAGCTGTGATCCCACTACACCCTTTACAACTTGCCGTATAGGCAGTAGCCTTTACTGTCATTGTTTTATATGTAGCTTTTTTGCTTACTGCCGTTTTTTTGTTTGTAGAAGTTTTTTTCTTTACTGTTTTTTTCTTCACTGCCTTTTTCGCGCTTGTTTTAGCCTTTGCGGGTTTCGTGACTTTTAACACTTGGTTTGGTCTAATCAGATCTTTTTTTAGGCCATTCCAAGTTTTAAGTTGATTAACCGAAACTTTATGTTTTGTGGCGATTTTCCATAAAGAGTCGCCTTTTTTTACTTTATATGTAGTAGTTGCGGCTGATGAAACACCAGAAAAGCCAAAGACTAACATACAAACCGTAATCATTGAAAATACTACTTTTCTCAATTTAATAGTCTCCCTATGTCATATTGGTATCCATAGTATATCAGGCCAATGTGACAATTAAATGACAACAGAGTAGTATTTATGTTACAAAAGGGAAATATTGGTAACAGTCGAGATATATTACTGAAATAGATTGTGGATTACAGATAACTAGATATTCCAAAACGATATTACAGTTCGTATTCTTTTGGAGGTTTATGGATTTGATGCAAACAAATACTAAATCGTTCCCACCGTATTTCCGCTGATAATATGTTCATTAAATCCCAATTTCTATCATCTTGACCATCATTCAACAAATTTCCATTATTCATACGCCAATTCTTGATTGGATAAATGCACAATATTCAAGCAGGACGGGCAGCTTCGGTGTTGATGCCCTACTATTTGCATTTACTTTTTAAAAATAGCTTTGTTGCAAATCTACTTGTCATTTATTAGAATTCCACTATACTATACATAAGGAGGTGAAAGAAATGGAACAAGAAACAATGCTAAAAGAAATATTAAATGCGTTTAGACTTCATGCCGAACATATTGATCAAAGATTTGAGAAGATTGATCAGAGATTTGAGAAAATCGATCAAAGATTTGAGAAGATTGATCAAAGGTTTGAGATGATCGATCAAAGGTTTGAGAAAATCGATCAGCGGTTTGAACAGATGGAACTTAAATTTGAGCAAATGGACAAAAGGATGGACCAGAGGTTTGATCGATTAGAAAAAAAGGTTGATGGATTGCGTATGGACTTAACAGATACACAGAAAACCACAAACTTTTTGCTAGGTAAAGTAACTCAGCATGAGGAAAAACTTCTTGAATTATCACTGCAGCAACAATAAGTCCCCCAAATCGCATATTTCCAGTAAACAATATCTCTTCACTTCGAATTACTGGAGTGAAGAGATGTTCATTAATAGGTGTCAGCTGCCGATTCAATTCTGAGGCTTGAGGCTTAATTTATATTGATTTGTTTGAAGAGAATAAGTGTTATCCACCATCGTAATGAATTCTAACGTCTAATCACTCCCACTATAATCTTAGTCTCAGGAGCCTTCTAACCATATATTACGAAGCTTTTGATTTCAGTTTCTCTATTGACTCTAATCACCAACTTCTAATATTTGATCCCTTCCATGCAAATGTATTTTTCTCAACACAGCTTCCTTCATTAGAAGTTTTGATGATGATATCAAAATGCTCACTGTATGGGTGCATAAATACCTTATATTGAATGCGGCGCTCTTCATGAGACTGTTGTAAATAATGAATATCAGTGCCCCTTTCTGAAATATCACGGCTCGACCTTCTTTTAAATTCCGTTTCATCATCTGTATAAAAGTAAACTTTTAAATCAAACAAATCTGGATTGATAAAGGCGACGCTCATTCCTTCCACGATCGTTAGCTTGTTTTTCGCAGAAATGAGCTTACTTTTCTTATAATGCGTATTGATCGTATACAAATCTAAACCATTTCTCACCATCTGGACATCTCTCTCCAAAGAAGGCAAATGATGGGCGGCTGGATGGCAAGCCGTCATTTTATAACGATGATTTTTATTTTGATAGGTATAGTCGATCACGCTTTGCTTTCGTAACGCCGAACTGACAATATAGGGATCTGTATTCATATAATTCACTTCCTTTTGATTCAATTGACTTATGATCCTTTTGGCAAATGTTGTTTTTCCAGCAGCTCCATGCCCGGAAATGCCAATCACAATCCGTTGATCTGCCTCTCTAATCCATTCGATTATTTCATCTATTAACGTATCCATGCTTTCCCCCTTGTCTAAAATAAAAAAACGGTAGTATGAATATCCATCATACCACCATTTTTTTAAATTAATGTTGATTTTTATAAAAATATGCACCCATTACCCATTTACAACTTCTCCACCATTCACATGGATGACTTGTCCAGAAACATAGGAAGAATCTTTAGATGCTAAATAAACATAAGCTGGCGCAAGTTCAGATGGTTGCCCAGGTCGTTTCATCGGACCGTCCGTGCCCCATGAGTCGAGCTTATCTTCTGGAAAAGTGGCTGGAATAAGCGGCGTCCAGATTGGACCTGGTGCAACTCCATTTACACGAATTCCTTTATCCAAGATTTCCTGATTTTGTGATAAGGAACGTGTAAAGGCGACGATCGCTCCTTTTGTCGAAGCATAATCCATAAGGATTGGATTTCCCTTATAAGCTGTAATCGATGTGGTATTAATAATCGCTGCGCCTTCATTTAAGTGTTTCATGGCTGCTTTGGTCAAATAGAACATCGAAAAGATATTGGTTCGAAAAGTACGATCCAGTTGCTCATTCGTGATATCCTCTAAACGTTCACAAACATGTTGTTCTCCCGCATTGTTGACGACAATATCGAGGGCGCCTAAAGTATCGATCGTTTGTTGTACAACCTGCTGACAAAAACGTTCATCTCCCACATCTCCCGCGATGGTTATGCATGTTCGACCATATTTTTCAACAAGCCTTTTTGTCTCCTCTGCATCCTTATGGGCTTCATAATAGACAACAGCGATATCGGCTCCTTCCTTCGCATACGCAGCCGCAACTGCCTGACCGATTCCACTGTCACCACCTGTAATAATGGCCACTTTCCCTTTTAATTTGCCGCTTCCCTTATAATCATCATCCTCAATCTTAGGTTGAGGATTCATTTGGGATTGACGATCAGGTTCCAAATAATTATCTTGAGGTTCTTGCGTCTTAAGTTCTGGTCTATGATTATTCTGCATGCAATCTCTCCTTTTATGGGTGATCATGTAAAACCTTTACCCATTAAAAAACGAGACAAAACTCATGACCAGGTTCTGGTTAAACTCGGAATTATTCGTAAAATCAGCACCTGGTTATAGCAAAGGAATTTATAACCAAACACCGCTTTCTACGTAATTCGGGCGTCATAAAACAAATCTTCATTATAAACCTGTATGTGACCCTTTTTCTTTATCCCATCCACTCTCGGGCATTATAAACCTTTGTATGTGGACCTTTTTATTGTCCAGTCAATCTCGGGCATTCGAGAGCCGGGCACTATTCCACAATTACTCCTCTTCCTCAGAAATAATATTACCTTCTTCATCAAAAGCGGTTACTTCAACTGGCATGTTTACTTTCTCTTCATCAAATGTAAAATACCAAAACCACAAGTTATCACGAATGAAAAATCGATTGGGTTGTACACCATCCTCACTATTTATGATGATAGACTTTACCTCGTCATTCGCAAATCCACTGATCATCGAAAATTTCTCTTTTAGATCCTTATCAACTTGCCAACTGATCAATCCCCTTTCCACTTTTTCCTCTTTAAACTCTTGGAAATCCAATTCATGGAAGGCTTTCCTTATTTTCGTGAACTCTTTTTCGGTAAGCACTGGCATTATGCCTGATTTACTTTCACAAAAAACTAATTTTGAAGAATAATCTATAAATCGAACTTTACTTGGAGCTTCCAATTGCTTTGAGGCTTGGGCACAGATTCCCTCTTCTGAGTTGGTCGTAGGACGTAACACCATGAAAAGAATGATCGCAATGAATGCTAAACTAAGAATAGCGAATAATCGTTTATTTTTATTCATCTTTATTTCGCCCTCCACTATCTAAAAAGCTGAAATATTTTACCGTTCATTCCGATATTCTATGCCGTGCATATGTTATAGTTTCATGTCCATATGCAATGTTTGCCAAACCGGATCATCCTCCATCCATCTTTCCTCAAAACCTTTTGCCTGCCAAAATGGAATCGCCCCTGGCAAAAATGGATGTGTATGTAAATACAGTTTTTGGTAACCAACATCGTGGCAAAATTGCAATGCTTCCTGAAAAAGCCTCGTCCCAATCCCTAGTCGCCGAGCAAGCGGATCCACATAGCATTTGACAATTTCCGCGGTTGGCCAGTGACGATAGAACGTTTGCAACTGGGAGAATCGACCATCATATGGGCATACACCGATCGTGCCCAACACTTGCCCAGCTTGAGAATATGCAGCATACAGAATGGCACTTTTTCGTTGAAGATAAAATGATTGAAAATGAAGTAGGTCTGCAGGTAGTTGATCTTTTGGCAACATCGGGAAGATCTCCCTCCGAATCCTCATCATAAAGTCGATCACTTGCAGGGAATCATTCTCCTGCACTTTTTTAATCGTATAGTCTTCTAAATAAACGGTCTTCATCACAACCTCTTCTTAAAACAAATAATCCGATTTGCTTCCTGAAAGCCTAAGCGAATATGCATGGCAAAGCTTTCTTCATTATCTAATTCACAGTCACTAGCAAACTCCTTACATCCTTTTCCTTTTGCCCATGCTTCACATTCGGCCACTAACCGTTTAGCGTACCCCTGTTTGCGGAATGATTTCATCACATAAATCCCTTCAAGATACCCTACCGGACTAGAAGTGGTGCCTTCCACATAATCATGCCGTAACTGACATTGGGCAAAACCAATCGCTGTATCATGATGAAAAGCTAAAAACACAGCAGCATTAGGTGATCCAATCAGTTCCTCCATCTCCTTAATGAATGACTGGGCCACAACAATAGAGCAAGTTGTGCCGCTAATCGTGCATCTTGCATTTCGGCTTCTTTTAACATTTACTTCCTCCCCAACAAATTTGACATTCCAACTTTCAATGAAACACCCTGTATTCAACCTAGATTATTTTCTAAGTATATAGGGAAAGACAGATTTTTCATAGGCCTAGCCTTTTGAATCTTTAGCTTTATTCACTTTGTAAATATACGTATATAAAAAATGGTGGATTGATAACCAAACACTTGGATCGAGATTTTGTTCAAAATAAATGCATTATAAAACAATACCGATCTGTTTAACATAAAAGAACTTGCCACATTTTTTTAAAACACTACCCCATACTATAGATAGGCTATATTTTAAGGAGGGCTTTTGATGGATTCACTCTGGTTAGAGTATATATGGACATTGCTGATATTAATCGGTTTAGAAGGGATATTGTCTGCTGATAACGCTCTGGTTATTGCTGTCATTGCCAAGCATTTACCAGATCATCAAAAAAAGAAAGCCATCAACTATGGGATTTTGGGGGCCTTTATTTTTCGCTTTGTTTCAATCTTCCTTATCTCATTTATGGCAAACGTTTGGCAGGTGCAAGCGATTGGTGCTGCCTATCTTATTTACATAGGCGGTAAACATGTTTATAAAAAATTTTTCCAGTCGGAAACAAAACAAAAGGACGATCGTACGGATAAGGACAGAACCGATTTTTGGCCAACCGTAGCCAAAATCGGTGTAGCCGATATTGCCTTTGCCATTGATTCAGTCCTTGCAGCTGTTGCACTTGCTGTCACATTACCTGATACCGGATTGCCACAATTTGGCGGATTGGATGGAGGAAAATTTGCCGTTATTGTCATTGGTACGATTGCCGGATTAATTTTAATTAAATTCGCGGCCACTTGGTTTGTGAAACTTCTAGATAAGCGCCCTGGTTTAGAAACAGTTGCTTTCCTAATTGTTGCATGGGTGGGAGTAAAATTGGCGGTGATTACCCTTTCCCATAAAAACGTGGGGATATTGCCTGAGGCCTTCCCACATAGTACCGTTTGGACGATTGTTTTTTGGGGTGTACTTATCTGTATAGCAGTAATTGGATGGTTTTTATCTGGTAGAAATATATCAAAAAAGAGCTAATTGGACTGATGAATGGTATCCATGTAAACCTTAGAATAACAACTGTCGGAACACCTATTATAGGAATTTTGAATAATGTTTCACTTTATCCATTTAATACATCGGTCTCTAGACTTAGATAAAAACAAGGCCGCGGATCGTTAAAAGATAAAGAAGAATTATTTATGATTAGGATAGTTCAAAAGAAAGGAGGAAAAGCAATGAAAAAGTTTTGTATCTTACTATTGGGTATCATTTTAGCCATCATTGCTCTGACAAATCTTGGGAGTATGATCGGCTTTGCGATTTGCTTGCTGATTGTTTACTATTCGCTTAAACAATTTTTAAAAACAGAGTCAACAGGACAAAAAATACTTTGGGGAATTATCGGTCTGATCGGCTTGTCAGGATTACTCGGAAATTTACCGGCTTTGGTAGGAATAGCGGCCATCTGTATTCTTTATGTGGGCTATAAACACTGGAAAAAAGAAAAGGCCGAAGACACAAATCCAGAAGATGATCCCTTTACAAATTTTGAAAGCCAATGGAACGAGCTTGAAAAAAATCTAAAGAATAAAGGAGTTTAAAAAAATGCATGATTTTTTTGAAAAAATGAAACAGGCGATTAAAGAGGATTTTCAGGAAATAAGCAGCAAAGAGAAACAATCTAGTCCGGTCTCCCTCCTTAATAAATATTTGCGGGAATGCGAGGGAGAAGTGAAAAAAGCAGCAAAGCTAATTGGCAGGCAAAAGCTTTTGAAGGATGAATTTCATACCGAATGGACACAGACCGAAAAAATGGCCGAAAAACGTAAACAACAGGGAGCGATAGCGCTTGAAGCAGGCGCTGAAGATTTGGCAGAAATTGCCGTGCGGGAACAGGCTCAATATGAAGAGCGGGCTGAACGTTTGAAACAGGCCTATGAGAATTCCGTAAAACAATTGGAAGAACTTGAGCACAAATATAAAGAAATGCAATTAAAGTTGAAAGATATGCAGATGAAAAGACTGGAACTTATGGGGCAAGAAAACATGGTCATGATGAAAAACAAAATGAACAAAGTACTTAAGGAGGCTGAATTTGGATCTGCTGCTGAAAACTTTGAAAGCATTGGAATGTCCTTCGAGCGTGAGGAAAAGAAAGCTAATGATGAGTATGAAATCAGCATATTCGATGCTCGGATCCAACAGCTTGCAAAAGACATGAATAAAGAAGATTTCGCGCAATAAAGCGTTCTTGTGATAAAATAAATCTAACCGCAACCGATTGGAGGGACAATCATGAAAAAATTTAGCCGAAAAAGTCGAATCGGCTGGTTTATGCTCATTGCAACAACTGGAATCACTTTGGAGCTTTTACTTAATTGGAAGCTACTCGTCCCTCTTCTCATCGGTTGTTTCCTCATTTATTATGGCTTAATGAAAGCACGCCGGGATGCGGGGAAGATTTATTTCATTATTGGTGCATTACTCACCATCATTCCCATCATGTCTACAGCCTTTTTTAAAATTCTTATGATCGGCGCGGTGATTTACGGTCTTATCCAGTATTCAAAAGCCAAAAAACAGGCACAAAAACTTGTCATAAAAACAGTTCCACCTGGTACAAAAGCAAAAGTGAACAGGAAAAAACCGTATATCAAAAATAGACTTACCGGAAATCATAGGGTCGTGAATGAAGTATTTGAATGGGATGATATCAATATACAATGTGGGTTCGGAAATACGATCATTGATTTGGGAATGACCATGCTTCCTCCAGGAGACAGCATCGTTCTTATTCGTGGCTTTATTGGAAATATTCATCTTATTGTTCCTTTTGATGCTTCTATTACCGTTAATCATTCCGCAATCAGTGGGAAATTGAAAATATTTAACCATGAAGAAGAGCTTTTGAATTCCAATGTCATCTACTATACAGATGAAAATAATGAAGTATCAACCAGAAGGATCAAAATCATTACCAATGTTGCTTTCGGAGATGTAGAGGTGAGACGCACATGAAAATGGCCAGAACATTTTCTATTTACTTTGCGTTATTAGCCTTCTGCATTTTTCTACTCGTCTTATTCATGTTGTTATGGACCGTTGATATCAATTGGGATGAGCTCCTCATGCGGAAAAAGACTTTTTTAATCTCCAATTTGCTGTTTATATTCGTTGTTTTCCCATTGATCGGTTTCATTACTGGCTATACGGTTGGAAGTTCACTAGACAAAAAAGCAGAAAAAGTAGAGTTAAGCCTTTTGGAATTAGAAAGAGGGAATTACGACGAAGATTATGGCTCTCAGCTAGAAAAGGGAGATTTTCCAGCTATTTGGCAAGGAATCGAGAGTATACGTAACCGCCTCAAGGAGCAAGCAGGGCTACAACAAAAGTTCTCCAACGAACGAATGAGGTGGAGCAACAAAATGAAAGAAGAAGTTCTGACGCAAGAACGAAATCGGCTTGCGCGAGAGCTTCATGATTCTGTCAGCCAGCAACTTTTTGCTGCAACGATGCTATTATCCGCCATTAATCAAAGCCCAGATCCAGCAAGTGAAACGACTGCAAAACAACGGATAATGGTCGAAGAGATTATCAATGAGGCGCAATCAGAAATGAGAGCTTTACTTCTTCATCTGAGGCCGATTCAATTGGAAGGCAAGAGCCTGAAAGTCGGAATGCAAGAAGTTTTGTCTGAATTAACAGCTAAACTTCCAATGAAAGTGTCTTGGAATTTACAGGATGTTCACTTGCAAAAAGGTGTCGAGGACCACATATTCCGCATCATGCAAGAAGCTGTTTCCAACACATTAAGACATGCAAAAGCACGGACATTGGAAGTGAATATGATGGAAGTGGATCAATATTTATTTTTAAAAGTGATGGATGACGGGAAAGGATTCAATGTAGATGATCAAAAGGCCGGTTCTTATGGGTTGACGAATATGAAAGAGAGAGCGGCTGAAATTGGAGGAACGATCAAGTTAGTCAGCCTTCCGGGGAGAGGAACGAGTATTGAAGTGAAAATTCCTCTACTAGAGGATGTTCAAAAAGTCCGGTAAAAATGACACTGCGAATTTCTTCGTTGGCTTGTTTCTGTGCTGCTCATGTATCAGGATAATGATCTTCTGCTAAATTCGCCCACGTCCTGTGGGCAACGCAGAAGTCAGTACATCCTGTACAAGTCCGCTGCTCGAAACTGCGCCGCCTCGAACTTTCGACGCACAGGATGTGCTAGTGTCGGCGTTGCTGACAGGACGTCAGCGCCTTTAGCCGACGGGTCCTTTTTATCCTCCTTTTTGAACACGCACTACCAATCAGGAGGAGAAGTGAAATGATTAAGGTCTTATTAGTGGATGATCACGAAATGGTTCGGATTGGCGTTTCCGCTTATTTATCGATCCAACCTGATATTGAGGTAATCGGTGAAGCGGAGAATGGTATGCAAGGCGTGGAACTTGCCTTATCCCTTCGCCCCGATATCATTTTAATGGATTTGGTCATGGAACAAATGAATGGAATTGAAGCAACATCTGCGATCATCGCTCAATGGCCAGAAGCAAAAATCTTAGTCGTCACAAGCTTTTTGGATGATGAAAAAGTATATCCTGCCCTAGAAGCGGGGGCTACTGGCTATATACTCAAGACTTCCAAAGCAAGTGATATCGCAGATGCCGTTCGTGCTGCCCATAAAGGAAAAAAAGTGCTTGAACCTGAAGTTACGGATAAAATGATGAAGAAGTTTCAGCATCAGGGCAAACGTTCACTTCATGAGGATTTAACGAGTCGAGAAATGGAAATTCTCAACCTCATGACACAAGGAAAAACAAACAAAGAAATGGCGGATGAACTTTTTATCGCGTTAAAAACGGTTAAAACCCATGTCAGCAATATTTTAAGCAAGCTGGAGGTTCAGGATCGCACGCAGGCCGTCATTTATGCTTTTAAAAACGGGGTCATCAAAAAGTGAATCCAGGCTATTGGGATGAGTTTTAAAAAAAACAGGTTTGTTCTCCAACACTGGACAGACCTGTTTAAACAAACTGGCTCAATATATGAGGATAGGTCATGTTAAAGATGGAAGTACATAAAGAAGGCGCTCCTAAAAAGTACCAATAGCATCACTTTGTAGGAGCACGTTATCATTTCTATTATTATCTATTGTTCTCTCTTCTACTAATTGATTAGTAGTTTAGCGACTTATCCATCGCGTCTAGGAGACGATGAGTATTGTCGCATTTGTATTCCCAGAACATTATTCCGCCCAATTCTTCGCTCGCTACATATTTACATTTATGTTGAATCGATTCTTCATCATCGTAGGTAATGAAAGTACGGCCATCAAAAAGATAGGGGGCCTTCGCCTCGTCATCCCAAAAACGGGTAAATCCATTCATGTTGATATAATGAGCGGCAAGTTGAGAATAATCTGGACCATATCCTCCTGATCCCGCCGTCATTTGATGTAACCCATTATTTTTATCGGGCACATCTTTCCACATACGAGAATAAAATGCGGCCCCTATCACAATCTTCTCACGCGGAACCCCAGCATGAACAAATAGATTGACAGATTGATGGACACTAATTCTGAAAAGATCCCCGGTTGGCGTATATAAATTCGTATGGTGCCCTGTTAACGTTTGGAATCCCCCACGCAAGTCGTATGTCATCAACTGAACATAATCTACATACTTTTGCACCTCCCCCATCTCAGTTCCATCTATGTAATACTGATCAGCACCTGCAGCGATCGTCAAAAGATAATATTTACCGGTTTCCTTTTCGAGCTCATTCAATGCCTCTCTAATGTCTTTCAGTAAGTAGGTAAAATTTTCTTTATCAGCCGGCGAGGAATGAATGCCTGCTTCACCATAGCAAGGGTATTCCCAATCAAGATCAATCCCATCAAAAGAATGTTCCTTTACTATTTTTACAGCACTGTCGGCCATAAGCTTTCTTCCTTCGACAGTTGCAGCCGCTTCTGAGAATCCCCCGGCACTCCATCCACCAACAGACAATAATATGGTGAGATTTGGATTGATCGTCTTTAATTCCTTAAGACGATCTAGGTTCTGCAAATGATCGACCCGAATTTCATCCTTGACTACATGGCCGAATGCAACATTTAAATGAGTTAATGTCAAAGCATCTTCAGTACGGATACTAGGTAAGGAGCCGTCTCCAGCATAGCCCACTATTTTATATTTTTTCTCCATTTTTAAATTCTCCTTCTATCATTGAGTGATTGAGTCTAGAAGACAAAGTTTGATATTGCGGAATTCAGCATAGCCGCCATGATCTTGTAGTCCAATATGGCCTCGACGTGGACGATCACGCCAAGCATATATAAACTTATTATCTGTTCCATCCGGATTTTTTCCGGCAACGGACCATTGATCAATATCCGCTTCCACAACCATTGTGCCATTTAATGTAAGCTCGATCAAATTACGGTCGCATTTAATCATCACTTCATTCCATTCGCCGGCTCGCCGAACCGCATTCGAAGAAGGTGCGACGAGATCGTATAAGGCACCTGAGCTATTCTTGGCCATTTCTTTCTGATCGAAAGTGTCCCAAATTTGCATCTCAAGACCAGTATTCACTGGGTCCTCAAGGTCTGTCCATCTGAAAAAAATACCACTGTTGACACCTGGCTCTGTTCGATATTCTAACTGCAAAATAAAATCTTCAAATTGATCAATCGTATACAAATAACCGTTCGTCCCACCTTTACAAATAATCATTCCATTGTGTGCTAGCCAACCTTCTGGATGAGTTGTTGCAGCCCAGCCATTTAATGTTTGGCCGTCAAATAATAATCTGTATCCTTGATTTTGTTCTGTTTCATTTAAAATGTTCAAAATCATTCCTCCCTCTATATAATTAAAATATCTTCAAAATGCTCTTGTTTTCTTAGAGTTTCTTAAACATCCAATTTGGGTTTGGATAGTGGGGGTGAGTGATAGCCAGAATACAGAATATTCTAACGTACCCCTATCCATCCTAACGACCAAATTGGTAGTATTTGGTTAAAAATAGTATAACCATGCTTGATAACTCCACACTTCTTATGGTCGCTCACCCTCCCATATATCACGGGATTGGTATCCATACATTCCCTCGTCCTGCGTATCCACAA
>NZ_BORB01000053.1:0-21763 GCF_018332955.1 Lederbergia ruris | reverse complement strand
GCCAGGATCAAACTCTCATATAATGAAAGAAGTTTGTTTTCCTTCTCAATTGCTGGCAATGGTTCAAAACCATTTATCCATTTATTTATTGACGTTCGTTTCGTTCAGTTTTCAAAGATCAAATTCTCCATCGCTCTGAAGGCGACTTTTATATAATAACATTGGACAATCTCATTGTCAATATTATTTTTTTGCTTTTTTGCTTTGCCCTCTCAAGGACATGTTCTAATATACCAAGTTTCTTATTTAAATGCAAGAGTTATTTTTTAAAAAATATACTTACTAATGACTTCCTGCAGTTAGTAAGTATAAAAAGTACTCTAGCCATTATCTACTATACACTCTATATAAAGATTTCTATTTTTTTCAAGATCTATGATTTCCCCTGTCTCTATCCTTACAAGTGGGCGCAATTGCGCATCTGCTTTAGAAAATACGACTTCTGCTTGTTGACCATTTGATAAATGGATAGTCGTACCAATTGGTAAGTTTGCAATAGTCGCTATAAGTTCTTTTAAGATCGAAATATGCAGTTTACCAAACTGATCAATTTTCATCATCTGAAGCGCCTTGAAAGGAGATTGTTGACTTTTAAATAATCTTTTGGACGTCATAGCATGATAGATATCGGCTATAGCTATAATTTGCGACTGCATTAATAAGGAATTCCCTCTTTTTCCACTTGGATATCCCGTTCCATCTAATCTTTCATGATGCTGAACAATCGCAAGCTTTGTCTCTGGCTTTAATAAGGGGATATCTTTAACCATCTGGTAACTATAAAGTGGATGTTCCTTGATCTTTTTCCGTTCAGAATCGTTCAATGTTCTAGCATTCATAAATAAACTTTCATCAATTCTTGCCATTCCGCAATCGGCTAACAGGCCAGCTAGAGCAACTTGGAATATTTTCCCCTGATTATATCCCAATCTCTTTGCGATCCATCCTGAGAGAATACTAACAGCTACAGGGTGATGATACATGTATTCTTCTGGCTGCGCTAATTGATGGATAGATTGAATCGATCTCTTATCTTCCAAGGCAATTGTTAATAAAGGGGTAAGGATAGCACGCACATTTGAAATGTTAATCGGTAAACCTGTTTGCCATAGCTGGAATTCCTTCTTAAACCGTTGAACGGCTCGTTCGTATTCGTGGGTAAAAGTTGTATGAACAGGAAGATTCTCTTGATTTTGGTCTACATCTTTTCTAGGTTCCTTTTCACTAGTGTTTTCCTTCTCAAATTCCACCTCGATTCCCTCTATTAAAAAGGCTTTCAAAACTTCGATATGCATTTTTGTTATTTTTGTATTAGCTGGTATAAGTGGACGGCTGGATCGTCCATATACATCTTTCTGAACGATGTATCCTTCCCTAAGTTCCCCCACTTTTACAATCATGTAATCACTTCCAATTTAGCGTTTATAGAAAAGTCTCCTTACTATTTTATTCGGCCAATATGGCGAATTCTTAAGTATTGAAAAAGGACGCCAAAATTGGCGCCCTTCTCTTAGTCTTCATTTGGGGATTCTGGAAGTTCCTCATTTCCTTCTTCCTCTATAGCTTCTTCTTCCTTCTCAACTTTCGCAACGGTTGAAACAGAAGAATCATCGCCAAGAGTCATTAATTTGACTCCTTGTGTGTTTCTTCCAATTACAGAGATATCTTGAACATCCATTCGAATCACAATTCCGCTATCGGTGATGATCATAATATCTTCATCGCCTTGGACGGTTTCTACAGCAACCACCGTTCCAGTTCGTTCAGTGATCTTACAGGTAATTAACCCTTTTCCACCACGACTTTGGATCCGATATTCTGCGGCTGGGGTCCGTTTTCCAAAGCCATTTTTCGTTACAACCAGAACATCTTCATGATCTTCTAATATTTCCATCCCGACTGTTTCGTCATCTTCTGCTAAAGTGATGCCTTTTACCCCTGTGGCTGTTCTTCCCATCGATCTAACATCTGTTTCATTAAATCGAATCAGTAAGCCATTCTTGGTCCCTACGATAATGTCTTTATTTCCATCCGTTAATTTTACGGAAATTAATTCATCATTTTCTCTTAAACCAAGAGCAATTAATCCATTTGTTCTAATATTAGCGAAGGCAGAAACTGGGGTACGCTTGATAACCCCCTGTTTCGTAGCGAAGAATAAATACCAACTTTCAAGAAATTCTTCGACACAAATCACTGTATTAATCCATTCATCTTTCTCAATTCCCAAAAGGTTGATAATCGGGAGCCCTTTTGCCGTTCGGCTAAATTCAGGTATTTCATATCCCTTTGCACGGTAGACTTTCCCTTTATTAGTGAAAAATAGAATCGTATCATGAGTCGAAGTTGTAATCAGATGTTGAACAAAGTCATTCTCGTTCGTCCCCATCCCTTGTACACCACGGCCACCACGTCTTTGACTACGATAAGTCGTAATCGGCAGACGTTTAATATAACCATTGTGGGTAAGAGTGACAACAATATTCTCCCTTGGTATCAGGTCTTCATCTTCAATTTGTTCAATTCCACCCGAAACTATTTCTGTTCTCCGTCCATCATCAAAGCGTTCTTTAATTTCAAGGAGTTCTTCTCTAATGATTTCTAGCACTTTTTCTTCATCGGCTAGAATTGCCTTAAGTTCAGAAATCAATTGAAGCAAATTTTGATATTCTTCTTCAATTTTTTCTCGCTCTAAACCAGTTAGACGCTGCAAACGCATATCCAAAATAGCCTGAGCCTGCTTTTCTGTTAGATCAAATTGTTCCATTAAGCCGTTTCGTGCGATCTCCGTTGTTTTAGAGCCACGGATTAAGCTAATAATTGCATCAATATGATCAAGGGCAATTCTTAAACCTTCTAAAATATGGGCTCTCGCTTCCGCTTTACGTAATTCAAATTCGGTCCTTCTACGAATAATCACTTGTTGGTGTTCAAGGTAATATGTCAAACATTGTTTCAGGTTTAAAACTTTTGGTTCGCCATTTACAAGTGCAAGCATGTTGATCCCGAAGCTTGTTTGCATGGCCGTCATTTTATATAAATTATTTAAAATAACTTCTGCATTCGCATCTCTGCGAACTTCCATCACAATTCTCATTCCGTTACGGTCTGATTCATCATTTAATTCCGTGATGCCATCGATTTTTTTATCGCGGACTAATTCTGCAATTCTTTCAATTAGCTTCGCTTTATTTACTTGATAAGGTAGTTCATGAACGATGATCGTTTCTCTTCCATTTGCCTTTGTCTCAATATCTACCTTTGCCCGAATAATAATCGAACCTCTACCTGTTTCATAAGCCCTTCTAATACCACTTCGGCCAATGATCATACCCGCTGTTGGGAAGTCAGGTCCGGGAATATATTCCATTAGCTCTTGGATTGAAATTTCAGGTTCCTTACTCAAAGCAAGGATCGCATTAATGACTTCTCCTAGTTGATGAGGTGGAATATTAGTCGCCATTCCAACCGCAATCCCGGATGTCCCATTCACTAAAAGATTCGGAAATCGTGATGGCAGTACTTCTGGTTCCTTTTCGGATCCATCATAGTTATCTTTATAATCAATCGTATCCTTCGTGATATCTCGAACAAGCTCCATCGAAATTTTCGACATTCTCGCTTCTGTATAACGCATGGCTGCTGCCGAGTCACCGTCAACAGAACCAAAGTTCCCATGCCCATCCACAAGCATATAGCGATAACTAAAATCTTGTGCCATCCGTACCATTGTTTCATAAACAGCTGAATCGCCATGAGGGTGATATTTTCCGATCACTTCTCCGACAATTCTTGCCGACTTTTTAAAAGCTTTGTCACTCGTCATTCCAAGATCATTCATCGCATATAAAATTCGACGATGAACAGGTTTTAAGCCATCACGCACATCGGGAAGAGCCCGCGACACGATGACACTCATCGCATAATCTAAGAAAGATGTACGCATCTCTTGACTTAAATTAATTTCTCTTACATTCGAATCGGCCATAATATTGACACCCTCCTCTCCCGTGGTTTTAAATATCTAAGTTTTTCACATATAATGCATTTTCTTCAATAAAGACCCGACGCGGTTCGACTTTTTCTCCCATGAGCATATCAAAGGTTCTATCCGCATCAATCGCATCTTCCAAGCTAACTTGTAGCATGGTTCTGCCTTCCGGATCCATGGTTGTTTCCCATAATTGTTCTGGATTCATTTCACCAAGACCTTTATAACGCTGAATACCTGGTTTTGGAGCCTCTGGTAGTTCCGCTAGCTTTTCATCCAATTCTTTATCAGAATACACGTAATGGTCCTTTTTCCCTTGAGAAATTTTGAATAATGGTGGCTGCGCAATATACACATATCCCGCTTCAACCAAAGGTCTCATAAAACGATAGAAGAATGTTAATAATAATGTTCGTATATGAGCACCATCCACATCCGCATCTGTCATAATCACAACTTTATGATAACGAGCTTTCACAATATCAAACTCTTCGCCAATTCCTGTGCCAAGGGCCGTAATAATCGTCCGAATTTCATTATTGGAAAGAATTCGGTCCAATCGGGCTTTTTCTACATTGAGGATTTTTCCTCTCAAAGGTAAGATCGCTTGAAAATGTCGATCCCGTCCTTGCTTAGCGGATCCTCCCGCTGAATCACCCTCAACGATATAAAGTTCACTAATTTTAGGATCTCGTGAAGAGCAATCTGCAAGCTTCCCAGGTAGATTAGAGATTTCTAAAGCACTTTTTCTTCTCGTTAGGTCACGTGCTTTTTTCGCCGCATCACGTGCTCTTGCTGCCATCAAGCCTTTATCGACAATTTTCCGAGCTAACACAGGGTTTTCTAATAAAACTTTCGCAAAATGCTCAGAAAAGAGAGCGTCAGTAATCTGACGGACCTCTGAATTCCCTAGTTTTGTTTTGGTTTGTCCTTCAAATTGTGGTTCAGGATGTTTAATTGAAATAATCGCCGTTAATCCTTCCCGAACATCTTCACCAGAAAGATTGCTATCATTTTCTTTGAAAATATTGTTTCGCCTTGCATAATCATTGATTACTCTTGTCAATGCTGTTTTAAAGCCAAATTCGTGAGTTCCACCTTCATACGTATGGATATTATTGGCAAACGAATAGAGATTGCTGGTAAAGCCATCATTATATTGCAGAGCTACTTCCACCATGATTTCATCTCTTTCGCCTTCAATGTAAACAGGCTCTTCATGGAGGACCTCTTTAGTATGATTCAGATATTCAACATATGATTTAATACCGCCCTCATAGTGGTATTCCGCTTTTTTGCCTTCCTCACGTTTATCTTCAATCGTTAATTTTAACCCTTTATTAAGAAAAGCCAATTCTCTTGTACGAGTAGCTAATGTATCAAAGTCATAAACGGTTGTTTCCTTAAAAATTTCAGGATCTGGTAAGAAGTGAATAATGGTTCCGGTTTTATCTGTCTCGCCGATCACTTTCAAATCGAAAGCAGGTACACCGCGCTCATATTTTTGATAATGAATTTTTCCATTCAAATGGACATATACTTCAAGCTCAGAGGATAGAGCATTTACAACAGAAGCCCCTACCCCATGGAGTCCACCGGATACTTTATATCCACCTCCACCAAATTTACCTCCAGCATGAAGAACAGTTAAAATAACCTCAACAGCTGGTCTTCCCATTTTTTCTTGAATTCCTACCGGAATTCCACGTCCATTATCAGTTACGGTAATACTATTATCTTTTTCAATCACAAGATTAATTTCATCACAATAGCCCGCCAAGGCTTCGTCAATACTATTATCTACAATTTCCCATACTAAATGATGAAGTCCTTTTGAACTTGTAGAGCCTATATACATCCCTGGCCTTTTTCGAACGGCCTCCAAGCCTTCAAGCACTTGGATTTGATGCTCATCATATAATTGTTTTTGAACTTCTTTGTGGTCCATTGTCAAAAAACTCACCCGCTCTTTCAATCAATTTTGCCTATTGACAAAACATCTATATCAGTAACTCATGGTCTTTCATATCCAACAACCGTTTTTTTAATGTTGATGAGGCTATAGGAGAGAAATAAATATGAGGTTCTGTAATGATCAAAGATTTGAAATCTCCATTGGATAGATTAATAATGAATTCTTCTTTATGCTGCAAAAACTTTTGGATTTCAAGAGAATATTCAACTGTCTCTTTTTCCAGAATAGCAATGATGTCATCCGATCGAATCATCATATCTTCCCCAGCATGAACATACATTCCTTCACCTCATTTCTCCCTTTCAATTTCACCGTTTCGAACTATGAAAGTAGTCGCGTCTGTTAAGGTTCTATGGTCAATGCCATCTACTGTTGTGGTCGTAACAAAAGTTTGGATTCTTCCCTTAATCGTATTGAGAAGATGAGACCTCCGATAATCATCCAATTCTGATAAAACATCATCAAGAAGTAGAATGGGATATTCACCAATTTCAGAATGAATTAAGTCAATTTCTGCTAATTTCACTGAAAGGGCTGTTGTCCGTTGTTGTCCCTGGGAACCAAATGTTTGAACATCCCGCCCATTCACAAGAAAACCAATCTCATCTCGATGAGGCCCCATTAAAGTAATTCCTCGATCAATCTCTCTTTGCTCAAGGGAGACAAACTTTTCCTCTAATCCTTTTATCATCTTTGACCAATCTACTTCATTCGATACCTCAATGGAGGGCTTATAGCGAATTTCAAGTTTTTCTTTCCCTTGTGATATTCCTTCATGAATCGGTTGTGCCCATTTTTCTAACATGCGAATAAACTCAAAGCGCTTTTGCATGACTTTGATCGCTACTTCCGCAAATTGTTCATTCAAAACATGTAAAAATGTTTTATCAACATTCTTCCTAGCTTGTAGTTGTTTCAGAAAATGATTACGTTGTTGTAATACCTTTTGAAAACGATTCATATCATGTAAATAAACAGGGGAAACTTGCCCAATTTCCATATCAATAAAACGACGCCTAATTTGTGGACTTCCCTTAACAAGGTGAAGATCTTCAGGCGCAAACATTACAACATTCATATTTCCGACATAGTGGCTTAACTTCTTTTGTTCAATATGATTAAATTTAGCCTTTTTCCCTTTTTTGGAAATCGTCAGTTCTAGAGGGACAGCTCCATGAATTTTTTCTATCCTACCTTCTATTTTAGCATACTCTGCATCCCAACGGACTAAATCTTTATCATTTGACGTACGATGGGACTTGGCCATTCCTAATACATAGATCGATTCCATTACATTTGTTTTCCCTTGAGCATTCTCCCCCAGAATCACATTGACATTATTTTCAAAATTTAGCTGAAGGCTTTTGTAATTCCTAAAATTAACCAATTCCAACTCTTCAATATACATGAAGACAACATCCTTTAATGAACAATAGTAAAGCTACCGATCCCTTTAATCTCTATTTTATCATGGATCTTAAGTTTACGCCCTCTCCGTTGGTCTTGCTCCCCATTAATCCAAACCTCATATTCACTTAAAAACCATTTCGCCATGCCACCGGAAGAAATAAGATCTGTTAGCTTTAAAAATTGTCCTAACGTGATCGTGTCCGTATCGATCTTCACTTCATTTTCCATATCGCTCACTCATTTCCCGAATAATCACTCTCCTTATTTTACTAAAAGAAGCACAAGAAGACAAAGAAAAGTGGGAAGAATAGTTAAACGTAGATCCTATGGAAACGCCGTTCTGATTTGCTGCCTATTATGCAAAAGGAAAATCCCGCCAGGTGGCAGGATTTTTGAAGAATATTAAAATGTCCTAACAGGCATATTCAATTGTAAAATCGTATCATCGTGTACAGATTGAATAATAAAGGGTCGCATAGCCCCTGTAAATCTAATTTTGATGTCTGTTCCTTCTACCGCTTTTAAGGCATCCATCATATATTTTGCACTAAATGATATTTTGAGTTCTTCTCCCTCAATCGACTCCGTATTGATTTGCTCAACAACCGTTCCGATTTCAGGTGTGGTAGATGATATTTCAATCTTCTCCCCCTCTATCGTCGTTAATTTCACGACATTATTCCGGTCACTTCGGGTCAATAACGAAGCACGATCAATTGCATGTAAGAAGTCTTTAGAAGGCAAAACTAATTGGGTTTTATAATCTGTTGGAATCAGTTTAGATGTATCTGGATAATTCCCTTCCAACAAACGGGAAAAGAATAAAAGATTTTTGAATTTAAATAAGATCTGGTTATCTGTGATCACGATATCTACTAAATCATTGGATCCATCTAGAATTTTACTTAACTCTATTAAACTTTTCCCAGGGATGACCGCTTGAAATGAGTTTTCCCCTGCCCCTTCAACAGGTGCTGTCCTCATCGCTAGACGGTGACTATCTGTTGCTGTACAAGTTAAAACATTATTTTCCACCAACCAGTTTACACCTGTCAAAATGGGGCGTGTTTCTGAGGTGGACACTGCAAAAACCGTTTGTCTAATTAGGGTTTTTAACAAATCGGCTGGTAACGAAAAAACATGTTCCTCTGGTATTTGTGGTAAGTATGGATATTCATCTGGATCTAAACCATTTAAATTAAACTCCGCAGATCCTGAACGAATAATTGTTTGTTGATGGTTCAATACTTCAAATTCAACTGTATCCATAGGTAATTTACGAACGATTTCTGAGAAAAACTTGGCATTTAAAACAATTCCACCTGTTTCTTGTACTTCTACAATCTCATCCCCGTTTTCTTCTTTTGGAATGAAAGACTCAATGGAAATATCAGAGTCACTCCCTGTAAAAGTTAACCCTTCTTCTGTCGCAATCATTTTAATCCCCGTTAATATCGGGATGGTTGTTCTTGAAGATACAGCTTTTGTTACATCTTGGACACTATCCATTAGTCGGTTGCGCTGAATAATAAACTTCATGTTTGGCCTCCTTCAGTCATCAAAAATTTTATAGTCATAATATTAATTATTAATAATAAAAAAATAGTAATAATAGTAATAGTACCTGTGAATATGTGGATAAGTCTGTGTATGACTAGATTTTACGGGTTATTCACATGTGGAAAGACTGTGCATGAAGGAAAGAGAATTATGCACAAGATCCCCATTATGAATTTTTTAAGGAAGCCTGAATCTCCTCTAGTTTACTTTTAAAATTGGAATCTGTTTCTATGAGTTTGGAAATTTTCTCATGCGCATGGATCACA
The DNA here is from genome assembly GCF_018332955.1 of Lederbergia ruris. Taxonomy (NCBI): domain Bacteria; kingdom Bacillati; phylum Bacillota; class Bacilli; order Caryophanales; family Bacillaceae; genus Lederbergia; species Lederbergia ruris. The sequence goes on along the minus strand of NZ_BORB01000053.1, from coordinate 12,561 downwards.
GTTGTATGATCTCTGCCACCAAATTCTTCTCCAATTTTAGGCAGGGAGAAATCTGTAAGCTCTCTTGATAAGTACATAGCAATTTGTCTAGGAAAAGCAATCGACTTTGTCCTTTTCTTTGCCTTGAAATCTTCAAGCTTAACATTATATTCGGCACCGATTATTTTTTGTATATCTAGAATGGTAATTTCCTTTTGTTTTGCCCCTGGAATAATACTTTTTAATGCTTCCGCAGCCAAATCAGCATTAATATCTTTATTAATTAGAGAAGAGAAAGCGACAACGCGAATGAGCGCCCCTTCTAGTTCCCTTATATTTGTATCAATTTGGTTTGCAATGTAGAGCATGACTTCATTCGGAATATCTAATCCATCTGCTTTTGCCTTTTTTCGCAAAATGGCGATTCTTGTTTCTAAATCTGGCGGAGTAATATCTGTAATAAGGCCCCATTCAAAACGAGAACGCAATCGATCCTCAAGGGTTGGAATTTCCTTTGGTGGACGATCACTTGCAATGACAATTTGTTTACTCTCTTCATGAAGAGTATTAAATGTATGGAAAAATTCTTCCTGAGTTGATTCTTTTCCAGCAAGGAATTGAATATCATCTATTAATAGAATATCGACACTACGGTATTTATTGCGAAAATCGACCGCCTTATTGTCACGAATCGCATTGATAAATTCGTTTGTAAATTTTTCCGATGATAAATAAACGACTTTGGCATCCGGTTTATGTTCGACAATATAATGTCCGATCGCGTGCATAAGGTGGGTCTTCCCCATTCCGACGCCACCATAAATAAACAATGGATTATAGGCCTTGGCTGGTGCTTCCGCTACAGCTAAAGATGCAGCATGAGCAAATCGATTTCCAGCACCAATGACAAAAGTTTCAAAGGTATATTTGGGATTAAGCATATTTTGATAGACATCTACTGACTCTTTCTTTTCCACCTTTTGAATTGCGGGGGCTTTTTTCTCTTCTTCTTCTTGATCAGGAGGGATAATGAATTTTACGTGTAATTCTTCACCAATAATTTCATATAGGAGGCCAGCTAATAATTCTGTGTAATGTCCTTCTAGCCAATCTCTTGCAAATTCATTAGGCGCCGTCACAATCATTGTATCCCCTTGGAGCTTGTGAGCCTTCGTAAGCCGTAACCATGTATCAAAACTTGGTTTGCTTACCTTTTTTTCAATACTTAATAGAACTTGATCCCAAAGCTCAGCTATGTTTTCCAAATTTCTACCTCCCTTGCTTTAGGTCAACACCGCTGTTATATAACTGCGTCCCTTTATTTTTTAGTTGAAGTATAAATATACATCGCTATGAATGTGGGTAAATATATATATAAGTAGAAAAACAGTTTTCGACATCTTCCACCTATTGTGGACAAGTTTATTCAGTAGAGGTGGATAATATATCCACAAGATATCCACATCTGTGGATAATAGAATAAATAGCAAAAAGATGTCCAGAGTGAAAACAACATAATCATATCAAATAAACATGAACTAATCAATGTGTAGGAAGAAGTATCCCCAAAGTCAAGTATAAGTGGACGAAAGTTACCCACAGGCCGTTGGTTTGTGAAAAACTTGTCGATATCTGTTGTGGATAATAAAAGAACGTGTCGAAAATATCCACAAGTGGATAATAGAGAGGAAAATAGTCACGAAATAGCTCTGAGGATAAACTGAAATGAGAATGTGTTGAAGTTTTTATCATGATCATCCTTGGCCTCTTGACAACAAAACTTCATCTATTTATACTTATTTAGTATGTCTGCTAAGGAAATTTTTTGTTTAACCTCGAGGAGGTGTCATGAATGAAAAGAACATTTCAACCAAATAAAAGAAAAAGAAGCAAAGTACACGGTTTCCGTCAACGTATGAGCACGAAAAATGGTCGTAAAGTTTTGGCTGCTCGTCGTCGTAAAGGAAGAAAAGTGTTATCAGCGTAGACCACTGAAACGTCTCAGTGGTCTTTTTTTAGATTCTAGGTCTAGCTAATGATAGATCCGGAATCTACACTTTAATTTTTGAAAAGACAGATACTGTGGGTGAAAGAATGAAAAAAGGATTTAGAATCAAAAAAAATGATGATTTCCAAGCTGTTTTTAAAAAGGGCAAATCAGTCGCCAATCGACAGTTTGTTGTTTATATATTGAAAAAAGAGGAACAAGAAAATTTCAGGATAGGCCTCTCTGTAAGTAAAAAAGTTGGCAATGCGGTAAAACGAAATCAAATAAAGCGCTATATACGCCAAGTGTTTCATGAATTAAGCCCACAAATTAAAAGAGGAAATGATTATGTGATTATCGCGAGGAAGCCAGTAGCAGAGATGGACTATCATCAAACAAAAAAAAGCTTACAACATGTTCTTAGGCTTGGAAAAGTCCTAAATAAGTTGGAAAATAATTAAAAAAACGCCATTTTTTCACAACTTCTCCTTATAAAAATGGTAAAATAGCCAAAGAACTTAAGTTATAGTGCATGTTCAAAAAGGAGGATAAAAAGGACCAAGAAGTTCGAGGCGGCGCAGCTTCGAGCAGCGGAATGTATGAAGTTAGATACATGAGCAGCGCAGAAACAAGCCAACGAAGAAATTCGCAGTGTCATTTTTACCGGACTTTTTGAACATCCGCTTATAGATGAATGCTTAACGAAAACAGGAGGATAATAGGCTTGAAAAAGAGAATATTATGGATATCGGCTATTGTTTTAGTCGTATTATTGGCTGCAGGGTGTTCTACTATCGATAACCCTGATTATATTACGGCTGAAAGTACGGGATTTTGGAGCAAATATATTGTTTATCCATTATCATGGGTCATTACCACTTTCGCAGAAATGTTTGGCAATAGTTATGGACTAGCTATTATTGTCGTAACGATTTTAATTCGACTTGCAATCTTACCGCTTATGATTAAACAAACGCAAAATTCAAAAGCAATGCAAGCCATTCAACCGGAAATGCAGAAATTGAAAGAGAAATATAGTTCCAAAGACCAAAAGACGCAGCAGAAATTACAAGAGGAAACAATGAAGCTTTTTCAAACACATAATGTGAACCCTTTGGCAGGCTGTTTCCCACTTTTGATTCAAATGCCGATTTTAATCGGATTTTACCAGGCGATTATTCGGACTGAGGGAATATCGAAAGCGGGAGACTTCCTTTGGTTTGACCTAGGCGCACCAGACCCATTGTATCTGTTACCGATCATTGCCGGAATTACAACTTTCTTGCAGCAAAAAATTATGATGGCTGGAACAGGTAGTGCGAATCCACAAATGCAAATGATGCTTTATATTATGCCTGTAATGATTTTAATTTTTGCGATTAATTTTCCAGCAGCTTTAGCTTTATACTGGGTGGTCGGAAATATATTTATGATTGCACAAACGTATTTTATTAAACCACCAGTTGCTCAAACAAATACTCAAACGAATACAAATAAGGGAAAGGTGAGGGGAGCTAAAAAGTGAGAGAAATCACTGCTACTGGACAAACCGTTGAAGAAGCAGTAGAATCCGCATTGGCTCAACTAAACACAACAAAAGATCGGACAGAAATCACCATTGTGGAAGAGGGAAAAAGGGGATTACTTGGTTTATTTGGTGCAAAGCCAGCGATTGTAAAAGTAAAAGTAAAACCGACAGCGCTTGAAACAACAGTAGATTATGTAAAAACGATCTTAACGAATATGGAAATTTCAGCTGAAATAGAAATCGAACAAAAAGGGGAAAGACATGTCATTTTGCATATAACAGGTGAGAAAATGGGGCTTTTGATCGGAAAAAGAGGCCAAACGATCAATTCTTTACAATATTTAGCTCAACTTGTAGCAAATCGGCATGCGGATCCGTATATTACGGTGATCTTGAATCCAGAAAATTATCGGGATCGTCGGGAGCAAACCCTGAAACAATTAGCTGAACGACTTGCCTCAAAGGCGATTCAGTTACAAAAAACTGTAAAACTCGAACCGATGCCCAATTTTGAGCGAAAAATTATTCATACGGCACTAGCGGGAAATAAAAAGGTCCAGACAGTTTCCGATGGCCATGAGCCTAATCGTTATATTGTCATTAAACCAATTTCATGAACTTAAATGAGGAACATCTGCTATATATTATATTAGTGGATGTTCTTTGTTTATGAATAAAATAGCCATCCTTACCGAAAAAAGAAGGTAAAAGCTGATAAAAAATATTTCTTCCAATCGTGTAATATAAACAAAAACTATGTTATACACATAGGGATGATGATAAGATAGATCTAATAAGTTGGATGAAATGGATGGTGACCTACATGATTCAGAAAGCTCCATCAGAAAAAAATCGAGATTTTTGGATATTTCTGATCGCGGTGCTACTGTTATGGATTAAAATTTCGATTCTGTACAAATGGTGCTTTCATATATCTACCCAATCTTTTTGGGAAGCATTTTTATTAGAAGCGACCACCTTAGGGTCTCTTTTAGGGATTTTCAGTTTAGTCTTTTTATCCAAAAAACATCGACCCAAGCTATGTATATCGCTTTATTTTCTCTTAACCGCTATATTATATGGAAATGTGCTTTATTATCGCTTTTACATTGACTTTGTAACGATTCCAGTCCTATTCCAATTTAAAAATGTAGGCGGTTTAAGTCAAAGTACAATGGAATTGATCAAGTTTTATGATGTGTTTTTATTTCTGGATTGCCTTGTGTTTATCCTTTTAGCAAAACAGCAGGTGCTGAAGCAATACACCCTCTCCATCCGAAAAAAGGTGGTCCAAAGCACCATTTGCCTGACTGTAATTGTTCCGATTGTTGTTTCATGTTTTTATCACTCAGGCTTTTGGAATCAATCTTATGATAAGGAATTGATTGTGAAATCTTTAGGGCTTTATTCTTATCATCTTTTCGATGTTTTTCAAAATTCAAAGTCCTCTATGAAAAGCGTTTTAGCTGATAGTAGTGAAGTGGAGGAAATTGCAAGTTATGTAAAAAAGAAGCAAAAGTCAGGTACCGTACCCGAATATCACGGTATAGCAAGCGGCAAAAATGTGATTGTGATTTTTTTGGAATCAACGCAAGGCTTCGTGATGGATCGGGAAATTGACGGTCAGGAAGTTACACCTTATTTAAACCAATTAAAGAAGGAAAGTTTATATTTCCCTAATTTTTATCACCAAACAGCCCAGGGAAAGACATCTGATGCAGAATTTATTCTAGACAATAGTTTATATCCATTATCAGGTGGATCTGTTTTTGTTAGAAAAACGAATAATCATTTCGTATCATTGCCGAAAATCTTAAAGGAACAGAATTATTATTCCGCAAGTTTCCATGGAAATGATGCCTTTTTTTGGAATCGGAAAGTGGCCTATGAATCATTTGGTTATGACCGCTTTTTCTCTAAAGAAGATTTTGAGGTAACCGAGGAAAATTCTATTAATTATGGCTTAAAGGATATCGAATTTTTCCAACAATCGATACCGTATTTATCAGAATTACCTGAGCCTTATTATGCAAAATTTCTAACGTTAACCAATCACTTTCCTTATTTGCTAGACCCAGAGGACCGATGGATATCTGAACCGGATACCGATCAAGGGATGGTGAATCGATATTTCACAACTGTCCGATATGAGGATGAAGCGATCAAAACATTTTTTAATGAAATAAAAGGATCGGAAATATATGACAATAGTATTTTTGTTTTATTTGGGGATCATTACGGTATTTCTAAAAGTTATTATGATGCGCTTGGTAAGGTCCTAGGTCACGAAATTTCCCCTAATGATGATATGGAATTACAAAAGGTACCTCTATTGATTCATATTCCTGGGATGGAAGGGAAGGAAATCACCGCTGTTGGGGGACAAATTGATTTGCGAGCTACGATTCTCGATTTATTAGGAGTATCGGAATCTGATGGGGCTTTATCATTTGGAAAAAGCCTGCTTATGGAAGATCCCAATCGATTTGTCGCCTTTAGAGACGGATCCTTCACGACAAATCAATATTCCTATATCGACCATACGTGTTACGCAAAAGAAACAGGAAAGAAAGTAAAACGAAATTACTGTTCTCCTTATTTTTCAGCTGTTCAACAGGAATTAAATGATTCCGATAAGATTATTTATGGGGATCTCCTGCGTTTTTTGGATTGAGATTCAAAGGCTTGGTATTGTACCAAGTCTTTTTTTTTTTGAAAGGGATTCAGCAATGGAAATAGATTCTAGTGGTCCGGGTTATTGTTATTCACATGTGGATAAGTTAAAATAAAGGATACAGAGTTTTTTGTCCTGTGGATATTTTTTTAATCGAAAAAAAATCTTTTGTGGATATCGAAAATTTGATATTCTAGTTATTTGGGAAAAACTTTTTACTAAGAGTAGCGCATTTTTTGAAATGCGATTTTTTATAAAAGAAGTTGGAGATAGAAAAGAGGTGTTAAAAATGGAGTTTGATACAATTGCGGCGATTTCCACGCCAATGGGAGAAGGAGCGATTGCGATCGTTCGTTTAAGCGGGGAAGAAGCGATTGAAATAGCGGATCAAATTTTTTCCGGAGCGGGGAAGAAGAAGCTAGCAGAAGTACCCTCCCATACCATTCATTATGGAACGATTGTTGATCCCAAATCAGGTGAATTGGTAGAGGAAGTCATGGTTAGTGTGATGAAGGCGCCTAAGACGTTTACGAGAGAAGATGTAGTAGAAATCAATTGTCATGGTGGGATCGTATCGGTTAACCGTGTGCTAGAGCTTGTGTTAACGGTTGGGGCGAGATTAGCGGAACCAGGAGAGTTTACAAAACGTGCCTTTTTAAATGGGCGGATCGATCTATCTCAGGCAGAGGCTGTTATGGACTTAATAAGAGCGAAGACAGATCGGGCAATGAATGTCGCATTAGGCCAAATGGAAGGTCGCTTATCACAGTTAATTTCCAAGTTGCGCCAAGAAATACTAGAAGTTGTGGCACATGTTGAGGTAAATATTGATTATCCGGAATACGATGATGTAGAGGAAATGACACATCAATTATTGTTAGAAAAAGCTACCTATATTCGGGATAAGTTACAAGACGTTCTGCAAACTTCACATCAAGGGAAAATTTTACGTGAAGGTTTATCGACTGTGATTATTGGTAGACCGAATGTGGGGAAATCTTCTTTATTAAATAGTCTTGTCCAGGAGAATAAGGCGATTGTAACCGATATTCCGGGGACGACGAGAGATGTGATTGAGGAATATGTGAATATTCGCGGGGTACCTCTAAGATTAGTGGATACCGCCGGGATTAGAGAAACAGAAGATATTGTCGAGAGAATGGGCGTAGAAAGATCGCGACAAGTATTGAAAAAGGCGGATTTAATTTTATTAGTTGTAAACTCAGCAGATGATTTTACAGATGAAGATCGTCAATTGTTCAAAGCGGTGGAAGGAATGGACGTCATTGTCATTGCCAACAAAACCGACTTACCACAAAAAATCGATTTGGATGAGGTAAGAAGCTTGGCAAAGGATTATCCTTTTGTGACGACTTCTTTACTAGAAGACGAGGGCATTGAGACATTAGAACAGGCCATTGCAGAGATGTTCTTCCAAGGACATGTAGAAGCAGGTGATATGACGTATGTCTCCAACAGCCGCCATATCGCCCTATTAAAACAAGCATTACAGGCAATCGAAGATGTACTCATGGGAATCGACACAGGCACACCAATTGACATCATCCAAATTGATCTCACTCGTACATGGGACCTACTTGGAGAAATCATCGGCGACACTGTAGAAGAAAGTCTACTTAACCAACTCTTTTCTCAATTTTGTCTAGGGAAATAAGAAAAGCGGAGGCGACTGTCTAGCTGCGTACAAACTTGGATAAAAAGGTTAAAAAAGGATAAACGGCTAAGGGCGCCACGCCGTTTTGACCAACATCCTGTTGGCCTCCGTCCTGGCGCAACGCTTTTGTGACCAACATCCTGTTGGCCTGAGATAAAGGAAACACGATGAACCACGAAAAGCGGAAGGCGGTTGTTTAGGGGCGACAAGCAAATGTTCCTAGTTTAGGGTTATTTGACCTCGAGCCCCTACCGCCTGTAGCTAGACACCAATGGGCGAATCGATGTTGACTTATCGTAGGAGGGCACCAAAAGTTTGCTAGCAGCTAGGAGCCGTATCTGGATAAAGAAAGGCTGTTGGCCTAAAATAAATTAAACTTGAAAATTTTAAGGAGGATTAAAGCTTATGCAACAATATGAGGCAGGCCAATATGATGTCATTGTGATCGGAGCGGGCCATGCCGGATGTGAAGCGGGTCTGGCGGCTGCCAGAATGGGTGCAAAAACACTCATGCTGACACTGAATCTTGATATGATCGCGTTCATGCCCTGCAACCCTTCCATTGGGGGACCAGCCAAAGGCGTGGTGGTCCGAGAAATCGATGCACTTGGCGGAGAAATGGCCAAAAATATAGATAAAACGTATATTCAAATGAGAATGTTGAATACAGGAAAGGGTCCTGCGGTGCAAGCTTTACGGGCCCAAGCCGATAAGACTTTATATCAACAAGAAATGAAAAACACATTAGAAAGTGAACCCAATCTTACCTTGCTTCAAGCCATGGTGGATGAGTTAGTTTTAGAAGATGGTGTATGTAAAGGGATTATCACCCATACAGGTGCAGTCTTCCGTGGGGAAGCAGTCGTCATTACAACAGGTACTTTCCTCCGTGGGGAAATTATTTTAGGAGAATTGAAATATTCAAGTGGTCCAAATAATCAAAAGCCATCGATTAAGCTAGCAGAGTATCTACAAGAAATCGGTTTTGAAATGGAGCGGTTTAAAACCGGAACACCGCCACGCATTAACAGCAAAACCATTGATTATAGTAAAACAGAGATCCAACCTGGGGATGAAGAACCACGGGCATTTAGCTATGAAACAACAAAATTCATTACAGACCAATTGCCATGCTGGTTAACATATACGAATTTACAAACACATCAGTTGATTGATGAAAACTTGCATCGTTCTCCAATGTTTTCCGGTATGATCAAGGGAACAGGTGCCCGTTATTGTCCATCGATTGAAGATAAAGTGGTCCGCTTTAACGATAAACCTCGACATCAAATTTTCCTTGAGCCAGAAGGAAGACATACAAATGAAGTATATGTCCAAGGTTTGTCTACCAGTCTACCAGAGGAAGTGCAACATCAATTAATCACAACGGTTCCTGGTTTGGAAAATGCTAAAATGATGCGTCCCGGCTATGCGATTGAATATGATGCTCTTGTCCCAACACAACTTTGGCCAACATTAGAAACGAAGAAAATTAAAAATCTCTATACAGCCGGTCAAATCAATGGAACATCTGGTTATGAAGAAGCGGCCGCTCAGGGAATTATGGCTGGGATTAATGCAGCAAGTCGAGTGCTTGGAAAAGATGAGGTCATTTTAAGCCGGTCTGACGCTTACATCGGCGTTCTCATTGATGATCTTGTGACAAAAGGAACGAATGAGCCATATAGACTCTTAACATCAAGAGCGGAATATCGCTTATTGCTTCGCCATGATAACGCAGATCTCCGTTTAACAGAATTAGGTCATCAAATTGGGTTGATCCCTGAAGAACGTTATGAAAAGTTTATCAATAAAAAAGAAGCGATTGAAAAAGAAATCAAGAGATTTCGCTCAACCATTATTAAACCAAATGAACAAACACAAACTATCATCAAGGAAGCAGGCGGAAGCCCACTGAAGGATGGCATTCGTGCGGCAGATTTAGTCAAACGTCCGGAAATGTCTTATCAAAAGGTTAGCGAATTAATACCATTAGAAGAAGAGTTACCAAAGGATGTCATTGAACAGGTTGAAATTCAACTTAAATATGAAGGCTATATTGAAAAATCACTTCAACAAGTAGAGAAGTTGAAAAAACTAGAGAACAAAAAAATTCCAGAACAAATTGATTATGAAGCGATTAATGGGATTGCGACAGAAGCACGGCAAAAATTAATGAAAGTTCGTCCATTATCCATCGCCCAAGCTTCACGAATTTCAGGTGTCAATCCTTCTGATATTTCGATTTTACTCGTTTACATTGAGCAAGGGAAAATCGCAAAGATAGCAGAAAATGCGGCACAATAACAAAGATATCAAAGGAAGGAACGGCTAACACTTTAAGGATGCAGCCGTTCCGGCCTATATCTTGTAAGCCTATAGATAAGGAATGAATAGAATGAATGTGGATCAATTTGTCAATATGTTGGAGTCAAAGGGAATTCAACTAAATTCTCTTCAGCTTAATCAATTCGAACAATATTTTGAAATATTGGTTGAATGGAATGATAAAATGAATCTAACGGCGATCACAGATCGAGAGGAAGTTTACTTAAAGCACTTTTATGATTCGATCAGCGCCGCTTTCTTTATGGATTTCAAAGGACCCATCCGCCTTTGTGATGTAGGGGCAGGAGCTGGTTTTCCTAGTATTCCTTTAAAGATTTGTTTTCCTGAACTGCACATTACGATTGTTGACTCTTTACAAAAAAGAATCCGCTTTTTGGAGCAACTATCAGCAGAATTACATTTAGAAAATACATATTTTTATCATGATCGTGCTGAGACATTTGCTCAAAATCCTAAATTCCGCGCTCAATTCGATGTGGTGATGGCAAGAGCAGTAGCGAGAATGTCAGTATTGAGTGAATTATGTTTACCACTCGTCAAACAAGGTGGGCGTTTTGTGGCAATGAAGGCGGCCAATGCGGAAGAAGAATTACAAGTGGCGGAAAAAGCCATTAAACAATTAGGTGGAAAAACAGTCTCTGTCCATTCATTTGAATTACCGATTGAAAAAAGTGAGCGGAGCATAATTGTGATTGATAAAATTAAAAGTACACCGAAAAAGTATCCAAGAAAACCTGGAACTCCAAACAAAATGCCTCTAGAATAGGGATATAAAGCAGGAAAAGACCGAAAAAGATAGAATGATATGGTATAGTAGCATGTATACCACTGAAATCGGCAGTAAGATTTGCCTTTTTCATCAAAAAGGCCTACAAGAAGCAGGTCACAAAGGTGTTGCGACGTACAGGACGTACTAGTGCAGGCGAAGCGACAGGAGTCGCCGTACTGAGCCTGCCAGCAGGGATGTTGCGAAATTAGCCTTTGATCCTTAATTAAGCGTTCAAAACAGCCCTTCAAAAGCTGCTAAGAAATAGACCCCATACAGCCTTGGCTTATGGGAGATCAGCTGTAAGGGAGTTTCTATAAGGTGGTGTCGAAGGATGAAGCATCCTTTTTCTCGTTTGTTTGGTATGGGGGATAAAGAATTACCAGTAGATAAAGAGATGGACGAAGAAATAGAGGAAAAAGAAGAAGTACGAAATATCCCCACGACGAAAATTGTCCCAAATCGGTTTCAGCCGAGAACAATCTTTAATGAAGAAAAGATAGAAGAATTAGCAAGAACAATACGGACACATGGCATAATTCAACCGATTGTTGTTAGAGAGATAGAAGACGATCAGTTCGAAATTATTGCAGGAGAGCGCCGCTATCGAGCCATTCAAAGCCTTGGATGGGCAGAAGTACCAGCTATTATTAAAAATTTAAGTGATACAGAAACAGCTTCTGTTGCTTTGATTGAAAATCTACAGCGTGAAGAATTGACACCGATTGAAGAGGCAATCGCCTACGGGAAGTTATTAGATATTCATAATTTAACACAAGAAGCATTAGCCCAACGTCTAGGCAAAGGGCAATCAACTGTAGCCAATAAATTACGTTTATTGAAGTTACCTGAGGAAATCCAAGAAGGCCTGCTGCAAAAGAAAATAACGGAGCGGCACGCAAGAGCATTGATTCCCTTAAAAGATGTTGAGAAACAGGTCCAAGTCATGAATTTGGTGATCGAAAAGAATTTAAACGTAAAACAAACGGAAGAGCAAGTCGTGAAAATGTTAACGCAAAAGGAGAAGCCTAAAAAAAGGCGAAAGGCTATTAGTAAAGATATGAGAATCGCCGTCAACACGATCCGTCAATCTCTTTCCATGGTGACAGATAGTGGTATTAATCTAGATTCAGAGGAAGAGGATTTTGATGAATACTATCAAATCACCATTAAAATACCCAAAAAGGGCGCTAAAAAGTAAAAAAGATCTCTGTCAGTGAGATCCTGCTAAGGTAGAATAGGTATAAATGGAGAAGCTTAAAAAGTTTCTCTTTTTTTATTGCTTAGCGTACTATAAAATTCTAGCTTGTGGATAAGTACTAAAAGTGGGTATTGACATCCAGCTCCAGCGCCCAGCGACTAGCAAACTTTCGGTGCCTGCTTGCGTAGTCAACATCGATTCACCCTTCGGTGTCTAGCTACAGGCGGTAGGGGCTCGAGGTCAAATAACCCTAAACCTAGGAAGGGAAAAACCGTCCTTCCTAGGTTTAGGAACATTTGCTTGTCGCCCCTAAACAACCGCCTTCCGCTTTTCGTGGTTCATCGTGTTTCCTTTATCTCAGGCCAACAGGATGTTGGTCAGAACGGCGTTGCGCCAGGACGG
>NZ_BORB01000052.1:0-23918 GCF_018332955.1 Lederbergia ruris | reverse complement strand
CCTTTCTTGAGTGTTGTGTGGTAACTTCATTCTACTAGAAAGGGCGATTTTTTTGTATGTATTTTTAGTAAAAATAGGAAAGGTTGTCACAGGAAGTCGTTTTTCAACGACTTTCTGGACAGCCCCTATATTCGTTTTATAAAGTATCTATTCACCTCTTTAGCCTCCGTGATCAGCGATAATCTTGATAAGCGTTTCTCCCAATTGTTGTACATCTTCGACTTTCGTATTTTTTCCAAAGGAAATGCGGATAAATTCCTTCGCAGCTTTTCCAGTTACGCCTAATGCTGTCATTGTTTTAGCGGGAGCTTGGCTGCCGACCTGACAGGCGCTTCCAGTTGAAATCGCATATCCCTTGCGATTGCATTCCAGCATCGCGAGTTGTCCTTCGATCCCCTTGATTCTTAGACCGATAATTGAGGGAAGATCGGAAGGATATACTTTCATCTGCGTTGCCTTGTCTTTGATGGTCCTTAGGAATAAATCGTGAAGTTTTATTAAATGCTCCTGCTGTTCCTCAAAATTAGCAATCGCTTTTTGCGCAGCTAAGGTCATTGCTGCGATCCCCGGCACATTCACAGTTCCAGGACGGAAGCCTTTCTCATGGGTCGTGTTGGGATAAAAGGGATGCCAATGAAGGCGCGGATGGACATACACAGCCCCAACCCCCTTCGGCCCATAAAATTTGTGTCCTGAAATCGCCAAACTATCAACGGATTGAGCAATTTCTTGCATGTCTAGCTTACCAAAAGTTTGCACACAATCACTATGCAAAAGAATATCCTTTTCCCGGCATAGCTTGCTTATTTCGATAATTGGCTGGATTGTGCCAATTTCTGCATTCCCATGTTGGATCGTAATTAAAACAGTTTCCTCGCGGATCGCATCTTTTAGTTTCTCTACATTAATATGTCCGTCTTGATCATAGGGGAGGGCAGTTACCTCGTATCCATCCTGTTTACATTTTTCCAGTGTACTATGAATGGAAGCATGCTCCGCGATACTGGTAATGATATGCTTCCCTTTTTTTAGAGGGGATGATAGCAGAGCATGAATCGCTAAAAAATTCCCTTCTGAACCCCCACCTGTAAAATAAATCCCTTCTGTTTGGACACCGAGCATTTGTGCGAATTCTTTTCGGCATGTTTCCAATAGTTGCTGTGCCTGATTACCGGTATCATGGAGGCTACTTGTATTTCCAAAGAATTCGGTTGCCGTTTGAATATATAATTGAGCTGCCTCTTGATCAAGGGGACAAGTGGCCGCATAATCGAAATATTTGATGATGTTTTCTCTCCTTATCTAGTATTATTTTAAAAAACTCTTGTCATAAGTTTAAATATATGTAAATATATGTGTCAAGACACATGCAATAAATTTGTGAATAGAAATGTAAAGGAGGGGCTCATGAATCAGATAGATGTATTGATCATAGGAAGTGGGGTTGCGGCACTGCAATTAGCTTGCAAGCTTCGTCATGATATCAATGTGATGATTATCACAAAATCACATATCCAAGAATCGAATTCTTATTTAGCACAGGGCGGGATTGCGGCAGCGATAGGGGACCCGGACCGTTCAGAAAAACATTACTTCGACACGCTTGAGGCAGGGAGATTTCATAATGAACCCAGTGCTGTTGAGGGCTTAACTGATAGGGCTCCATCCCTTATACAATCTTTAGCACAGCAGGGATGTCCCTTTGATAAAGATGAAAAAGGAAAACTTCTCCTTGGCATGGAAGGTGCTCATAGTGAAAAAAGAATTATTCATGGTGGTGGCGATGCAACAGGAAAAACGATCATAGATCATTTGCTTCCCCGTATACCGCATCATGTCAAAGTGATGGAAAATCATTTTGCATTTGAGCTTTTAGTAGAAAAAGATATTTGTGTTGGTGTGAAGACAAAGGACGAAAATAATCAGATTCATTGTTTTATAGCCAATCATGTTGTACTTGCGACAGGTGGATGTGGCCAAATGTATCGTTATAGTTCTAATGCAGAAACAGTGACTGGTGATGGGATCGCACTTGTGTATCTTGCTGGTGCAAATATTGTGGATATGGAGTTTATCCAATTTCATCCGACACTCCTTTATGTGAATGGAAAAACGCAAGGCCTTGTATCAGAAGCTGTTCGCGGCGAGGGAGGACGGTTGGTGACAGAGACTGGAAAGGAAATTATGAAGGGTGTCCATCCGCTGGCGGATTTAGCACCAAGACATATTGTTTCACAAACTATTTATGAATATCTTTCACAAGGAGAGGATATTTATTTAGATATTTCGCAAGTCAAAGATTTCTCTAAGCGATTTCCAACGATTTCACGCCTTTGCCAAGAAAATGGTCTGGGTTTGGAAGAAAAGCGAATCCCGGTTGTCCCTGGAAGCCATTTTTTAATGGGGGGCATTCAAACAGATCTTATCGGAAGAAGTAGTCTTCAAGGGCTATATGCATTGGGAGAGGTCGCGTGTACAGGTGTTCATGGAGCCAATCGGCTGGCTAGTAATTCCTTACTGGAAGGGTTGGTTATGGGAGAAAATCTCGCCCAGTGGTTGAACAGCCAGTCTTTTTCTAAGAGGATTCGTAGCGAATCTTCTTATTGCCAGGAGTCCGCAGATAAGCGCATGGGGAAGCCTTTACCAACCATAGAGGAAATTCAAAAGAGGATGATGGATCATGTCGGCATTGTACGAACGGAGGAAGGATTAACAGAACAATTGCAATGGTTAGAGTCATTTGTAGGAGAGCATGCCGGGAGCGGAAATCTCGATCTTATGGACAAAGACGAACTTACTCGTTATTTTATGGTCATAACAGCATCCCTTGTGACAAAGGCAGCACTTCATAGAACAGAGAGCCGTGGCGGCCATTATAGAATGGATTTTCCATGTGAAGATGATCACAACTGGAGGCGAAAACGATTGATTCACAATCGGAAAGTGAAAGAAGGAATGGTATATGAACAAGATCAAATTACAGCAGCAACTTAAACAATTTTTTTTAGAAGATATCGGGGATAGAGATGTATCCAGTAGTATTTTTAGCAGAGAACAAATGGGACGGCTATCTTTGCTTGCAAAAGCCGATGGAATTTTTTGCGGGGAAGAAGTGGTCCGCACGGGATTTTCCTTGCTTGTGGATCAGCTGGATATCAAGATGAAGGTTCGTGATGGGGACTGGATTGAAAAAGGGCAACTACTTGCGGAAATTAGCGGAACAGTCGCAGATCTTTTACAAGCGGAAAGAGTCGTTCTGAATTTGGTCCAAAGGATGAGCGGCATTGCGACAAAAACAAAAGAAGCTATTAATTTGTTAAATAGTGATCATACGAAAATATGTGATACAAGAAAAACAACACCAGGTTTGCGGATGTTGGAAAAGTATGCGGTTCGATGTGGGGGTGGCGTGAATCACCGATTTGGCCTGTATGATGCAGTCATGTTGAAGGATAACCATATTGCCTTTGCTGGCTCGATTGCAAAGGCTGTGGCGGCAGCTCGAAAAAATGTCGGTCACATGGTAAAAATCGAAGTCGAAATCGAGACAAAGGCACAAATGCAAGAAGCGATTGAAGCGCAGGCCGATGTGATTATGTTTGATAATCGAACCCCTGATGAGATTAAAATGTGGATCAAAGAAGTGCCAGAAAATATCGTCACCGAAGCATCTGGTGGCATTACACTAGAAGACCTTGCCTCCTATGGTGAAACAGGAGTGGATTATATTTCACTAGGATTTCTCACTCACTCTGTCACGGCATTGGATATTAGCGCAAACGTTACGTTTGAATAAAAACTCGAAAGAAAAAGGGTCCGCCGTCCCTGAAATCAGAGAGAAAAGCAAAAAGTGTAACGGCGCGGGAGTTGGTCGTCCCCTAAATCAGAGAAAAGATCAAAAAAGGTAACGGCGCGGGGGTTGGCCGTCCCCGAAATCAGGGGAAAGATCAAAAAGCGTAACGTCGAGGGGGTTGGCTGTCCCTGAAATCGGAGAAAAGATCAAAAAGCGTAACGGCGCCGGGGTTCACCATGCTAAAAATAAGGAGAAGAGCAAAAGGTTAACAAGACGTCGGAAGATTTGCCATGAAGAGGAGGATATGGAATGAATCTATTAGAAACTTTACAGACAAATGCACTCCCTGAAAAATATAGAAATATGTCCACGGGGGAGTTGGAAGAGCGGGTTCGAAAAGTAAAAAAGAAAATGGGTGACAAGCTTTTTATTCCTTGCCACCATTATCAAAAGGATGAAGTATTTCAGTTTGCAGATGCAACCGGGGATTCTCTGAAGCTTGCACAGTTATCACAGGAAAATCGTAAAGCAGAATTTATTGTCTTTTGTGGTGTGCATTTTATGGCAGAAACAGCAGATATTCTCACGACAGAACATCAAAAGGTTTTTTTACCAGACATGCGAGCAGGATGTTCGATGGCGGATATGGCGGATATTCATCAAACAGAACGGGCATGGGAGAAGCTACAGACTCTATTTGGCGATACCATTCTGCCTTTGACGTATGTGAATTCAACGGCTGCCATTAAAGCATTTGTCGGAGAGAATGGGGGAGCAACTGTTACATCCTCTAATGCGGAAAAAATGGTGCAGTGGGCTTTTCAGCAAAAAGAACGCATTCTTTTTTTACCTGATCAACATTTGGGGCGGAATACGGCTTATAACTTAGGTGTTAGCTTGGATGAAATGGCAGTTTGGGATCCCATCCAAAACGAATTGGTCTTTGATGGGCCACCCGAGAAAGTGAAAGTTATTCTCTGGAAAGGACATTGCTCGGTGCATGAGAATTTTACCGTAGCTAATGTGAAACAGGTGCGCGAGGATCATCCTGATATGAAGATTATTGTCCATCCTGAATGTAGCCGTGAAGTCGTTGCCCTTGCAGATCTAGCTGGTTCGACGAATTATATTATCCAGGCGATTGAAAACTCAGAGCCAGGTTCAGCCTGGGCGATTGGCACAGAGATGAATCTGGTCAAACGAATCATCCAGCAGCATCCTGATAAAAAAATCATCTCACTGAATCCACATATGTGCCCTTGTCTGACAATGAATCGAATTGATTTGCCCCATCTTGCTTGGTGCTTGGATTCAATTGAGCAAGGAGAAGATCGAAACATCATTCAAGTCGATGAAAAAACATCCTCTTTTGCCATGTTAGCTTTGGATAGGATGTTGGCATTATCATAGGACACTAGTAGAGAAGCGCTCCATAGAAAAAAAGGATGAGAGTGAATGATCACTCCCATCCCTTTTTAGCTACTTTTCAATTTTCTCTTTTTCGAAACCTTTAAGTAAAATTGCACTAATACTTCTGCAAATACAAGCCCCATCGCAATCGCGCTCGCCACGATAAAGGCCTTTGTGGCAAGGGGAATCGCCTCGGCATAGTCATTACTCACAACATGGCGCATGGCGTTATAAGCCGTGCCCCCTGGTACTAGCGGAATAATCCCAGCAACGATAAACGTAATAATCGGAGTTTTATAATATTTGGCTAATATATGACCAATCAGGCCGACGACAAAGGCTCCACAAAAAGCGGCTTGGACAATATCAATGCCAGCATCAGTCATTGTGAGGTACATCATCCATCCGCCCATCCCGACAAGTCCACAATGGAGTAAAGCTTTCCGGGGAGCGTTAAAGATAATCCCAAAACCAATCGAAGATAGTAAGCTTAAAGCAATTTGTGCGAGGTAATAGGACATTGATGAATCTCCTTCTGCTAGTATTCTTTAATCCCGTACAGGGGAAATTTAATCGGTTATAAGGGGAGTTTAATCCCTTATAAAGCCCGTATAATCCTGTATGGAGATTTTAATCCCTTATAGGGTCCGTTTAATCTCGTATAGGATCAATTTAATCCTTTATGACAGGCCTTTAAAATCACAGCCAAATGGAATAGGCAACAGCCACACCAGCGCCGATTGCAAGGGCGGTTAAAAAGGCTTCTGCTCCTTTCGATAGTCCTGAGACGAAGTGACCGGCCATCAAATCACGGATGGCATTGGTGATTAGTAATCCAGGGACAAGCGGCATAACGGACGCGATCACGATTAGATCTAGTTGCTGACCAACGCTGAACCTGACAAATAAAAGTGATACCAAGGCAATGACAAATGCCGCCATAAATTCGGCAAAAAATTTCACTTTTGTTTGATTATGAACGAGGAGCATCACAGTGAAACCTAATCCACCGACAAGCATAGCAGGTAGATAATCGCCCCATACCCCTTTAAACATAATTAAAAAGCTCCCTGTTGAAATGGTCGCGGCTAAAATCTGGACCCAAATCGGAAAAGATAGATTTTCTTTCGCGAGTTGTTTAAGAGCTTGAAAAGCCTCTTCGTATCTTAGTTCTCCTTCTGCCATCCTCCTAGAAATATGATTGACACGGGCAATTTTTTCAAGATCTGTTCCCCGTTGGCTAATGCGAACGAATTGGGAGGAATCAGAGCCTTCTAGTGAAAAAATAATCCCGGTCGGGGTCACAAAACTTTGACTTTCCGAGAATCCACATGCTGCCGCCATGCGCATCATCGTATCCTCCACTCGATAAGTCTCAGCCCCACATTGCATTAGAATTTTTCCGGCTAAAAGGCAGGTCTCTACGAGTTTTTTTTCTTCTGCTGGCTTCAAAACCTTCACGTCCATATCTCTAATCCTTTCGAACATCAGGCAATTTTATTTTTAAGGTAAACTGATCCTTTATAAAGGAAAAGTCAAGGATTCCTTGATGATTTTTTACAATTCGTTGTATCTCCTGGGTGCCAAAGCCTTCATGATTCCCTACTTTGCTCGATTCCGCTTTAGATGTGTACATTCGCTCAAGAATTCGCTCTTCAATCGGCAAGGTATGATTTCGACAAACGATAATAAAAATTCCGCTCTGTTTTCGGCAACTGAGTAATACTTTCCCATTAGCTACCTCCGCCGCTGCCTCTATCGCGTTTTCCAAAATATTGCTTATCAAGGCAATTAATTCGTATTCTGTTAAAGGCAATCCTGACAGGGCTTGGTGAAGTTGGTAGTCTAATATAACATGGATTTCCTCTGCTTGCTTGTTGTAAGCATACAGGCATCCAGCGACAATATTGGATTCATTATGTAAAACTTTATCTAACGCCGTGAAACGCGACGTCACCTCTTGCTTATAACCTTCTGTATCATGGGAATTTCCATCTGCATGTAAAATGGCGGATACATGTTTTTCTAAATCATGCCGCTGTCTTCTTAATTCATCCAAAAGGGTTGTTTGTTGCTTATAGTTTTTGATGATTTCACTTGTTTTTCTTTGCTCAACTAAGAAAGTGGTTTGATAGAAGTGTAAGGCGACAGTTTGTAGCACCATTCCAAAAAGCAGCAAGGGAGTATCGGTACCAAAACTAGCCATCAACCAGCAAAGTTGCAGGATTATTGTTATTCCTTTCCATGAACGCGGTTGTTCATCCCCTTTGATGAAAAATAGTTGATAAATCGCACCAACTAAGATCAACAGCGTGAAAATATAGTGATTCGCTAATATTGTCCAACACAGTGCGAGAAGCCATGGAAGGAACGGGAGAAATTTTACCATCTCTTCACCTCAAAAATAATACTTCTGCAAATAATCCATTTTATCTTTGGTTAGCATCGCGATTTTTTTCGTACCATCGAACGTAACGCTGTATGACTTTTTTGTATAGACCGAAAAACTTTTCACAAAGTGAAGATTAATGAGAAAAGAACGATGAGACCGAATAAAGTTATTCTCCCGGAGGCTTGCTTCCAATTCATTCATCGATAAATAGGTCGTATGTTCATCATCAGTGGTATAAATCGTGGTGGATCGCCCTGTCCGTTCGGCAAAAATAATATCTTTCTTGGGAATCATTTCAATATGCCCCTTTTGCTTAAGGACAAGTCGGCCTGTTAAATTGCCCGCGTGTTGTTTTTCACGGAAACGGGCCAAAGACTGTTGCAGACGTTCTTTTGTATAAGGTTTTAAAATATAATCATGCACATTTAATTCAAAGGCTTGAACCGCATAGCCACTTTTGGCCGTTACAAAAATAACTGTAATCAACAGTCCATGTGTTTGAATGATATCGGCAAGCTCATACCCTGAAATACCTGGCATTTCAATATCCGCTATCAACAACTCAATCTTGTTTTTTTGAATTTCCTGATACGCTTCTTCTGAGTCGGTAGTGGCAAATATGAGTTCAACATCCTTTTCTTCTTGTAAAATAAATTTCAATTTATCTAAGTCAATTTGCCGGTCATCGACAATACCCACTTTCATCGCAAAAACCCCTTTAAAGGATGTTCAAAAAGTCCGGTAAAAATGACACATCGAATTTCTTCGTTGGCTTGCTTCTCCGCTACTCATGTATCAGGATAAGGAACTTCTACTAAAACCGCCCACGTCCTGTGGGCAACGTAGAAGTCAGCACATCCTGTGCAAGTCCGCTGCTCGAAGGCTGCGCCGCCTCGAACTTTCGACGCACAGGATGTGCTAGTGTCGGCGTTGCTGACAGGACGTCAGCGCCTTTAGCCGACGGGTCCTTTTTATCCTCCTTTTTGAACAAACCCCTTTAGAAAATCTCTCTCCATTATAATCCATTTTATAAAAGAGAGCATTCCATTCGGCAATCGGGCCTTTTTACGACAGGTAAGTCCCTCTTCACGACAGGATGGGAGACGAGACAGCATTTGCACCGTACAATAGAGACAATAAGAATGTGGGAGGGAAACGATATGATTGTTATTGATCAAGTTTCCAAGCAATTTAAAGATAAAAAGCAATTAGTGAAGGCAGTCGATTATATTTCACTCAATATTAAAGAAGGAAATGTGGTCGGGTTGATTGGAGAGAATGGGGCGGGTAAAACGACATTACTCCGGATGTTATGTACGTTAATTGCACCAGATGAAGGAACGATCACAATCGACGGGGACAATATTTATACCCATAAAGAAAAGGTACGACATCGACTTGGGGTCCTGTTTGGCTCGGAAACCGGACTCTATAATCGCTTAACCGCACGTGAAAATCTCGAATACTTTGGGAGTCTCTATGGTATGAGTGCTCACGATATTAAAAATCAAATTGAGATGCTAGCGAAGCGATTTGGCATGAGAAAATACTTGGATCGAAGAGTAGAAGGCTTTTCGAAAGGGATGAAACAAAAGGTGGCGATTGCCAGGACCTTGATTCATGATCCAAATATTGTCTTATTCGATGAGCCTACGACTGGATTGGATATTACGTCTGCTACTATTTTTCGAGAATTTATCTATCAATTTAAAGGAGAAGGGAAGACAATTATCTTCTCTACTCATATTATGGATGAAATCGCGCAACTATGTGACGACATTATCATGATGCATAAGGGACAAATTGTGTATGAGGGAAAATTGGAAGAATTGTATGAAACAGAGAATAGTCGAGATCTTAACTACCTGTTCACATCCAAGATTGTAAGGGGGGATCTCTATGTTTAAAACCATTTTTTTAAAAGAGATGAAAGATGTTTTACGTGATAAAAGAAGTATTACATTATTAGTTATCCTACCCATTGTCATGATGGCAGCCTTGACGCTCTTTTATGATAAACTGTTGGTCTCTAGTGAGGATACCGAGTTTACCCTTGCGGTGGAAGAAACGGCCGATGCTGGATTTATTGAAAAACTACAAACCTATTTGCCTGATGTGACGATTGAAAAGTATGCAAATGTGCAAAAAGCAATGAACGATGGCAAGGTACAGGCTGGAATCGAGATGGGTAAGGATTGGGAAGAAGAGATTGCAACACAAGCTCCAGTACCTGTGCGCGTTTATTTTGATCCAGGTAATCAAGAATCATCCGGTGCGTGGAGCCTGATTCAAGCAGCCTTTGCGAATTGGCAGAATGAAGTAGTTCAAGAGCGAATGGTGGCTAGTGAAATGGATCCCAATGTCGTAAATGTCTTCCAAGTTGAGCCGCAAACAACAAAAAATGAAGATGACGCCATGGCTTCCTTTATGCTCGCTTTATTGATTCCATTATTAATTCCAATTACGATTGCCAATGGCTCTTATCCATCCGCTACTGAGTTGTTTGCAGGAGAGAAAGAGAAGAAAACGATGGAAGCCTTACTAATTACTCCTGTAAAGCCAGTTAAAATTTTATTAGCCAAATGGATGACCATTTCTCTTCTTGGTATTTTTACGGGTGTATTATGTATTGGTTTGCTTAGTGGGCTTATGAATTTCACAACGGAATTAAAAAAGGGAATGGTGGCGATTGAAAATCCACTCCTCTTTATTCTAATGGGCGTGATCTTAATTTCGATGTTTGCGATCTTTATTGCAGGAGTAGAAATGATCTTAAGCATGTTAGCCAACTCCGTAAAAGAAGCGGGTTACTATATTACCCCGATTATTGGGTTAATGGCTTTTCCGATGCTAATAATGTTCTTTATCGGAAGTACTCAGAACCTTGGTTTATATGCGATTCCAGTAATGAACTTATTCTTATTTGTCCAAGATGCCTTTAACAGCCAAATCACAAATAGTGGATTTGCGATCGCAATTGGTAGTTATCTTGTTTGTATTGCCATTTTGTTCCCCGTAGCGAGTAAACTTTTTCACAATCATCGGTTAATGTTAGGAAAATAATGATGGCCATTTGGAAAATTTGCAAATGATCTGACTGTTGCAGTAGCAATGAAGGAAAAACAGCCTTAAAACCATGTCGACACTGGGTTTTAGGCTGTTTTTGTATTGCGGAAAGTTGTAGGGGAAATCATCTTTTTTTAACACCCCTAAAATTTTCTTAATCTCGCCTAATGCCAAGAATTTTTTCCGAAAATCGAGCTTATTCTTCTATTGATAACAAAATTTATGATTGTCTTCATATGAATATTTATTTATAATGGGGTATAATTATAACATAGAGGTGGTTCGATGAAGGATGGAATGTCGGGTAAAGACTTTTTTGCCCTTGCGTTTGGAAGTATGATCGGAATAGGGTGGGTGATATCCATACCAGCATGGATGTCGGCCGCAGGTAGCATCGGAGCAATCATCGCCATTTTAGTGACGATGTTGATGATTATTCCCATTGGCTTTGTCTACGGTGAACTCACGTCCAGCTTAAAGGTTTCCGGTGGGGAATATGCGTATACCTATTTAGCTGTCGGCAAGCTTTCTGCTTTTGTTTGCGGGTGGTTTTTAATATTGGGGTATTTAATTATTCTACCGTGGGTGGCAGTGTCAGTCGCTGCACTCACTTCGTATTTATTTCCACCGATGAACGCTATTCCTTTGTACACGTTGTTCGGTTCAGTCATCTACCTGCCTCATTTAATTGTGAGTTTGCTTATGGTTACAATCATCGTGTACTTAAATTACAAGGGTGTAAAGCAATCAAGCAAATTTCAAAACGTTGCAACCTGGATGATGATTGCGACATTTTTTGTATTCATCATTGGCGGGTTTATTGCAGGTTCGAGTGACAACATCTCGAGAGCAACATCTGAATCAGGAACAATAGGTGGTATAGCAACGGCCATTGCTTCCATCTTATTTTTTATGAATGGTTTTGATACGATTCCTAAAGCTCGAAATGAGGTTGGCTCTCATATAAATAAAGCGCACTTAGGTAAGGCGATTGTAGGTACTATCATTGCTGGTAGTTTGCTATATTCGGTCATCGTGTTAGCTTCTAGTTTTATCATGCCTGCAGAGGAGCTTGTGAATTTAGGAGAGCTGCCACTGATTTCAGCGTTTGAAGCGGCAACCGGTTCTAAGTTTTTAACGATCATTATTGTCTTTGGCGTATTGCTGGGTGTCATTACTACATTTAATGGCTTTTTATTTGCTGGCAGTCGTTTGATTCAGTCATTCTCAGAAGCAGGCTTTCTGCCAAAAGTACTGTCTAAAGTTGATCAACACAATAAAACACCGAAGAATGCATTACTATTTATGTGGGTGATTACCATTTTTGGTATATTTCTCGGACAAGGGATTTTATCACCCTTTATCGTGATGGGCGGGATTTCATTTCTGATTGCCTGGTTCTTCATGTCGTTGAGCAGTGTTCAGCTATATAAGAAAAAGCCGGATTTACATCGGCCCTATAGCCCTCCCGGCGGAATCATAATGAGTTATATCGCCACATTTTTTTCCAGTATTTTAACTCTAATGATGATTATTCCTGGGACACCGGTTTCATTACACGGAATTGAGTATCTATTATTCTTGCTTTGGTTGATTATCGGTATCGTCATTTATATGAGTTATAGTAGAAATATAATAGAATTTAAAGAGGATGTTCAAAAGGTAAGGATCAAAGGCTAAATTCGCGACATCCTGTCGCAACGCCTTTGTGACCTGAGTCCTGCAGGCATAAAACGATGCTTCGAATTTATTCTCTTTTTTGAACACGAATTTAAAGGAGTTGTCGAATAATGGAAAAAGAGACTTTTGGAATATTGGGCTTTCCTTGGGATGGTGGAGCGTCGCTTGGGAGACCAGGTGCGAGATTTGCTCCTCAAGGGATTAGAGATGCTTACAAATGGTTCGAAAACCGGATTGAAAATAATCAAGTATATGATGTAGATAAAAGAAAACTATATACATTGCGAGAGAATAGTATTATAGATTATGGAGATATTGATATCGTCGCTTATAGTACAGAGAAGACCTTTGCCAATGCGAAAAATAAAGTAACTGAAATGTTGACGAATGATGTATTTCCTTTTGTATTGGGAGGAGATCATTCAATTTCCTATCCCATAATCGAAGCTTTACACGATAACACGGAAGGTAAAATAGGAATTATTCAATTTGATGCACATTTGGATTTGGTTGATGATTCACCTGTCCAGGGGAAATATTCCCAAAGCAGTCAGATGAGAAGAGCAATTGAGCTTGAAAGAATAAGTCCTGAACATGTTGTCCAGATTGGTGTACGGAGCTTCAACTATCCATGGTATGCTAACTATCTTAATGAAGCAGGTGTGGTTCAGTATACTGCAAGGGAAGTTCATGCCAGTGATCCTAAAGAAATCATCTCGGAAATTTTAAATGATAAACTGAAAGAGGTCGATCATATTTATCTCACGTTTGATATGGATGTATTGGAGCCAGGCTTTGCTCCCGGAACAGGAGCGAATGAGCCGGGCGGATTAACAGTCGTCCAAGCTTTTTCTATGCTGGAAGAACTTTATGACAAGGTAGATGTATTTGATATTGCAGAAGTCAATCCATTATATGATGTGCGCGAGATCACAACATCGATCGCTGCTAAAATGATGTTTGAATGTGCAGTAAGCAGGTTAAGCAAAAAATAAAAGGATTATAATTTTTCATTGTGTATGAAATAATGATTGACATTTGGGGAATTTTCAAATAAAATCAAAAACAATCACAATGAAAATTCTGGCGATGAAGAAGAGTAGTAGCTTGCGGACCACAAAAGAGAGCTGGTGGTGGGTGCGAACCAGTGTGTCGAACGCATGTGAATGGACTTCCGAGCTTCCAAACCGAACTCCGTCGTGTTGGAAAGTAGGCTTTGGCGAAAACCCATCGTTACATGGGGAAACATGATGAATGTGTAAAGTGAGCTGATTTCAGCTAATAAAGGTGGTACCACGGTCCCTCGTCCTTTGGATGAGGGGCCTTTTTGTCATGAAAAGCGGAAGGCGCTTGATCAGGGGCGACAAGCAAATGTTCTGGAAATCTGGAAGGGTGCTTTTTCCCTTCCAGACTTCCAGGTTATTTAGCGGAACATCGGCAAAAAACGCGACGTCCTGTCGCAATGCCGATGGACTCGCATCCTGCGAGCCTCTCGTCCCTAGCGCCTGCAGCTAGCCCAAGAAAAGCGTGATAAAAACGAATAAAGCAAAACGTGAAGCAAGAGGAGTAGGTTTAAGCTTTTTCATTGCAGAGAGCTGGGGAATGGTGTGATCCCGGTATGAAAACTTTTACTGAATGGACTTGCGAGTGGTTTTTTGAACCTCTTTAAATAGGGAAGTAGGAAAACACGATATTCCGTCGTTATATGGATAGGGTTTAGGAGGCACACTCCTGTACCTGAAAGAGATGGAAAAGGAGTCCTTTTCCAATTGAGGTGGCACCGCGGATGAAGATCGCCCTCAAACCAACAAATTATACGTTGGTTTGGGGGCTTTTTTATTTTTAAAATTTGAAAGGAGAATGGGAAATG
Organism: Lederbergia ruris; assembly: GCF_018332955.1. Lineage (NCBI taxonomy): Bacteria > Bacillati > Bacillota > Bacilli > Caryophanales > Bacillaceae > Lederbergia > Lederbergia ruris. The sequence goes on along the minus strand of NZ_BORB01000052.1, from coordinate 9,707 downwards.
CAGACGAAACAAGCGCAATTTAAAATGAAAAAATTAAATGGGGACGTTTTAACGCCGATAAATATTTTTTTAAGGCTAGAGGGAAAGAAGAAGTTCCTATTGGAAAGTTCTTTGAAGCACAATGAACAAGGACGATATTCCTTTATCGGGGTAAATCCCATATTGGAATTCATTGGGGATGGGGAAAATTCACAACTGTTATCAAGTGATGGGAAGGTGCTTCAGGAAACATCAGGGCAACCGTTAAATGCATTGAAAGAGGCCTTGCCAAAGATTGATATAGATATTGATTTTCCGTTTTATGGAGGAGCCATTGGTTATGTGGGCTATGATGCGATTCGTCAGTATATTCCCATTGGGCCGATTTTAGAAGATGAAATTGAAATGCCAGATATTCATTTTATGATCTATGAAAATGTAGTGGTATTCGATCATTTAGCGCAGTCGATATATTTATTATCGATTAATTTCAACGGCGCAGCGACTGAGAAGGAATTAGAAGGACGCCTTGCGCATTTAGAAGCACAAATTTCTCGGAAGGAAGCGGATGAGTCGCTTTCTGATTGTAAGATTCAATTTACCCCTAAGTTGGAAAAAGATGCGTTTATGCGCAAGGTGGAGGAAGCGAAGCAACATATTCATTCAGGTGAGGTACAGCAAATTGTGCTCTCACAAAGAATGACAGGTGAAGTAGGGGAAGATCCTTTCCATTTTTATCGTGTATTACGAAATTCGAACCCTTCGCCCTATATGTTTTATGTTGATTTTGAAAAATATATCGTACTTGGTGCATCGCCAGAAAGTTTTATTAAAACAAATGGGGGAACGGTTACAACCAATCCGATTGCCGGAACAAGACGGCGTGGAAAAAATGAAGAGGATGACCAGCGTATGGCCCAAGAACTACTAGCGGATGAAAAGGAATTATCCGAACATCGCATGCTTGTTGATTTAAGTCGTCAAGAGTTGTCCGCTATTTGTTTGGAAGATACAATTGCGGTCAAGGATTATATGAAGCTGGAATATTATCGTCATGTCATGCATATTGTCTCTGAAGTGGAAGGTACATTACGGGAGGATATTTCTGGAATTGATGCGCTAATCTCATGTCTTCCAGCTGGTACCGTCTCAGGAGATCCTAAACCACGAGCCATGCAGATTATTAATGACTTGGAAAAAACAAAACGCGGCGTCTACGCAGGAGCGATTGGTTACGTCAATGTGAATGGGGACGTGGACTTTGCGATTGCCATTCGTTCCCTTGTCATCAAAGACCAAATTGCCTATCTCCAAGCAGGCGCAGGCATTGTCGCAGATTCAGATCCGGCGAAGGAATACAAGGAGACTATTAATAAAGCGCAGGCTTTGCTAAGCCCGAAGCCTTATTAACAACAAAGCAGGAGATGGGTTCCCATCTTCTGCTTTGTTGCAATGGCTCGTATGATATAGCCAATGTAAAATAAAATCTAAGCCTTGTGGCTAAGTTCTAATAGGGAATTGTTGTCCCTGAAACGCGAGGAACTTCGCAAAAGCGTAACGGCGCAAGCGTCCGCCGTCCCTGAAACGCGAGGAACTTCGCAAAAGCGTAACGGCGCAAGCGTCCGCCGTCCCTGAAACGCGAGGAACTCCGGAAAAGCGTAACAGCGCAAGCGTCCGCCGTCCCTGAAACGCGAGGAACTTCGCAAAAGCGTAACGGCGCAAGCGTCCGCCGTCCCTGAAACGCGAGGAACTCCGGAAAAGCGTAACAGCGCAAGCGTCCGCCGTCCCCGAAACGCGAGGAACTTCGCAAAAGCGTAACAGCGCAAGCTCCCACTGTCCCCCGCGTTTTTTAAGGTCCATCACTCACAGGCGTAGGCTCACTTAAAAACCTTTGCATGGCTTCCTGATTTTTAAGGAAGTTAAGTTCTAACACGGCTCCTGCATGGTCATAGGTTTGATTGGTAAACCCATCTTTAACAGGAATCCGCATCGTTTCAATTTGTTCAATGGGTTGTGAAAAAACCATGGAACTGAGAGTAATCATTTCTTGAGGGCTCAAATCCGTTTCCACATTTTTGATTGTGTGATGCACAAGATGAGGGATTTTGGTCATCCCGATAAATGAATTCACCTGCTCATTCATTTTGTCAATGACATCTAATAAAACCGTTTGTTGTCGTTCCACTCGACCGAAGTCACTACGTTCATCGTGTCGGAAACGGACATATTTTAATAAATCTTCGCCATGTAAGGTGTTAATACCAGCCGTCATCTCTAAATTCATATCATCAATAATGGCTTGATCGACATGAACTTTTATCCCTTCTGGAATCAGTGTGTCTACCACACTGACAAATCCCTGAAAATCGACGGTAATGGTATGATCCACATCTAAACCGAAGTTATTTTGAATCGTTTCTTTTAGGAGTTCTTCTCCTCCTAAGAAATAGGCGTTATTTATCTTATCAAAATTATGTTTATGTCCGGGGATTTGCACATACGAATCGCGCATAATCGAAATAAGCTTTAAAGTCCGATCTTCTGGTCGATAATTGACGAGCATAATCGTGTCTGTTCGCGATTTCGCTTCACCCCGAGAATCAATGCCAAGTACTAAAAAATTAATGGCTTCATCTACCACTTCATTCTCACCAGGCTCTTCCTGATGAGAATGATCCTTCTCTATACTTTGACAGCCAAATAAAAAGAGAAAGCAAATTATGATGAAGACAAATAGGATACGCTTCTTCACTTTTCTCAACTCCTGACAACCATCTTTGTCTTATTTTTCAATTCCTGGCATCATTTATGTAAAAATAATCAGTGGAAAATTCATCCAATTCATAAAAAAACTACCTTTTAAAAGGCATTGCACCTTTTAAAAGGCAGTTGTAGACTTAAACTTTCCTTTTGTAGATAAATGAAAGGAGGAATAGAAGGACACCTAACAGAATGGCGATCGCCCCGATAATTCCGAAGTAGAGAATTTCTGTTTCAGGCTTGTACAATTTAACAATTTGCGCGTTTATCGCCTGTGCCGAAGCATTGGATAGGAACCAAAGACTCATTGTTTGCGCTGAAAAAGCGGCAGGAGCTAGTTTTGTTGTGGCAGACAAACCAACCGGTGATAAACATAATTCCCCAAGTACAACAATTAAGAAACTAAGCACAAGCCACAATGGACTGACGAGCGTATCCGGACCGCCGTAAATCGCTGGAATGATCATCACTAAGAAAGAAATCCCCGCAAGCACTAAGCCTAATGAAAACTTTTGATGTGTGGAAGGTTGACGTTTTCCTAGTTTCATCCATATTCCGGCAAATACCGGTGCCAATAGGACGATAAATAAAGGATTCAATGATTGAAACCAAGATGATTCCAAGGAAAAACCAGCAAAGGATAATCTTGTTCGTTCATCCGCATATTGAGCTAAGATAACCGATCCTTGTTCTTGAATTGCCCAAAACATCATCGCGGCAATAAACAGAGGAATATAGGCAAGTAAATTCTTTTGTTCTTCATTTGTTGTTTTTTTGCTAAAATACATCATCGCAAAGTAGATAATTGGAATGATAATTCCTAATAGGCTCACTAACATCGTAAATCGATTAATGGTTAAAATGCCCTTAGAAATAAGAATAGCACCGGCGATTACAATTACGAGCGTACTGATTCCAATTTTCAAAAATACTGATTTTTTTTCATCAGGTGTTAGTGGATTTGGCACATAAGAACCGGCAAGGCCTAAATTTTTCTTCCTTGTTGCGAGGAAAATAATCAGTCCGGCAAGCATTCCGACCGCCGCCACTGCGAAGCCAAGATGAAAACTATACTTTTGACCGAGTGTTCCGACAATAAAAGGTGCAATTAGACCACCAAGGTTAATCCCCATGTAAAATATACTAAAGCCGGCATCACTCCGTGGATCATCTTTACTATATAGATCTCCAACGATATTGGATACATTCGGTTTTAACAGCCCTGTCCCAATGACAATTAAGCCCATAGAAAGAAATAAGGCTGTCACTCCACCAGGGAAGGATAGCGCAATATGACCGGCCATGATCAAAATTCCACCGAAAAAGACGGTTTTCTTTGTTCCATATAATCGGTCGGCGATCCAACCACCAATAATACCCGACATATAAACGAGCGAGCCGTAAACAGCCATAATGGAAGCAGCCGTTGTCTTATCCAGTCCTAGTCCGCCTTCTTTAATGGCGTAATACATGTAATAAAGTAAGATCGCTCTCATACCATAGTATGAAAATCTCTCCCAAAACTCTGTGAAAAATAAAGTAAACAAACCCTTAGGGTGTCCAAAAAAACCCTTTTGTGGGACACTCTCAAGGATTTCTTGTTGATTCTTTGTTGACATAATTCCCTGTCCCCTTTTGTTTAAATACTAAAAATATAACACCCAACAGCAGTCATGTAAAATGACTATGTAATGTTTATTTTATAATAAATAGGAAAATAAAATATAGTCTTTCATTTATTTACCAGAAATTTTACCGGGACTTTCCAAAAAAGCGTTGACATTAACAATTAAGCCTGCTAGTATAAAAACATTCAAAAATTTGCGAAAAGGGAGGCTGTTCAAATGAAAAAAATGTATTCGATCATCCATCAACTTCATAATGAATTAGTCTGCCCGTTTTTACAGTGAATTTGGAACCAATGCAATAAAACGATACGGGCGACTAGTAGATCGTTGTTTCGTATCGCATAAATGGAAGGCATAGTGGCATACATTTCTGTGGATGCACCTATGCCTTTTTTTGTGCTTTAGAAAACTATTAAATTCTAGCTTGTAGATAAGTTCTAAAAGTGAGTATTGACGTCCGGCTCCAGCGCCCAGCGACTAGCAAACTTTCGGTGCCTTCCTACGATAAGTCAACATCAGTTCGCCTTACCAGGCTCACTGTGTTTCCTTTATCTCGTCAGGCACCTAAAAAGTTTGTACGTCGCTAAACGGGCGCTTGCGCCTTTGTTTTGTCTAAAATATTGGGGTGAGGATAATGTTTAGTGTATTAGGGAAATTAGGTTGGTTTTTTAAACAACATTGGAAGAGGTATATGATTGCAGGTGTGTTATTAACGCTTGCTAATGTTTTTGAAGTCGTGCCGCCGTTTATTTTAGGTGAAGCGATTGATCGTATGATTTTAACGCAATTAACATGGCAGTTATTAACCCTTTATATTGTGATTTTAGCTGGGGGTTCGCTCCTGAATTATGCCATTACGTATGTTTGGCAATATCAGCTTTTTGGTGGCGCGTTTATTTTGGAAAAAAATCTGCGTTCCCGCCTAATGAATCATTTATTAAAAATGGCTCCGCCTTTTTTTGAGAAAAATCGGACGGGAGATTTAATGGCAAGGGGAACGAATGATTTAAGAGCGATTTCCGTGACAGCGGGCTTCGGCGTGCTGACGCTGATGGATTCGACTTTATATATGCTCACGATCTTGCTTACAATGGGCTTTCTCGTGTCTTGGAAATTAACGTTCGCGGCAATTTTACCTTTACCAGTGCTTGCGTTGATTATTACCGTATTGGGAAAGAAGATTCATGGGCGGTTTATGAAGGCACAAAAGGCCTTTGGTGATATGAATGACCGCGTACTAGAATCCGTTTCAGGCGTGCGAGTGACAAGGGCTTATGTTCAGGAACAGGCGAGTATGGCTGAGTTTCAAACGATGACGAATGATGTGTACGAAAAAAATATGGGCGTTGTGAAAATAGAGGCGATATTTCACCCGGCAACACAAATCTTAACGGGGCTTAGTTATGTGATTGGCTTATCGTATGGAACGTATCTCGTTTTTCAACAAGAAATCTCCTTAGGACATCTTGTTTCTTTTAACGTGTACCTCGGTATGTTGATTTGGCCGATGTTTGCGATCGGGGAACTGATTAATATTATGCAAAGAGGAAATGCATCATTGGACCGAGTGGATGAGGTCTTACAGTATCAGGAAGATGTAATAGATCCAGAAAATCCTCATAAAATGGAGCAACCAGATGGGATCGAATGGGAAGATGTTACCTTCCAATATCCTTCCGCTACAACGGCTAATTTGAAAAATGTTAATCTATCAATCCCTCGTGGGGCAACGATTGGAATTGTGGGGAAAACAGGTAGTGGAAAAACGACCTTTATTAAACAATTTTTAAGAGAGTATCCATTAGGAGATGGAATGATCTCGATTTCAAATGTGAATATGGAAGATCAAACGAAAGATCAGGTAAGGGGCTGGATTGGTTACGTCCCCCAGGATCATATTCTCTTTTCTCGAAGTATTCGCGAAAATATCTTATTTGGTGAGGAAACAGCAACAGAAGAAGAAATCCAGAAGGCGATTCAACTGGCTTATTTTGAAAAGGATTTAGAAATGCTTCCGCTTGGTTTAGAAACTCTTGTAGGGGAAAAAGGAGTCGCCTTGTCAGGAGGACAAAAACAACGGATCTCGATTGCCCGGGCGTTTATTAAAAATCCGGAAATCTTAATTTTAGATGATTCTCTCTCGGCTGTGGACGGAAAAACAGAGGCGAAAATTATTGAAAATATGCGCCGAGAAAGACAGGGAAAAACGACGTTGATTACGACCCATCGCTTATCATCAGTCGAACATGCCGATTGGATCATCGTGTTAGACGAGGGTGAGATTGTCGAAGAAGGACGTCATCAAGATTTACTTGCGAAAAATGGCTGGTATAAGGAACAGCATGATCGTCAGCAATTAGAGGATTCGTTGAGTGAGGGGGTGCAGGCAACATGACAGGGAAACGATTATATCAATACGCTTTACATGTAAAATGGGTGATTATTGGCGCCCTTGCGTTGCTTACAGTTTCAGTCGGGGCAGAAGTATTAGGGCCACTCGTTGCGAAAAAAATGATTGATGATCATATTTTAGGCATTGAAGCACATTGGCAGGAAACAACAGAAAAAGAATCAGCTGTTTCCTTTAAAGGAAAGCTCTATACCAAGGATCAAGACGCATCTGGTCAAACGGCAACACTTTTACAAGTCGGGAGAAGTTTTTACTGGATAGAGGAAAAAGTTCCCTTGGATGGAAGTCGTTCCATTCAAGGGGATCAATTAAAGGTCGATCTAAATGGCAGGGTACAAGAGTTTCAAGCGCAGAAACTTTCAGTTGAGGATACCTTAACCTTTTATAAACCGGAGATCCCGATGATTATTCAATTACTTGTCGTTTACATGCTTCTGTTCATTGTGGCTGCTTTATTATTTTATGGACAATTTTTGCTGTTACAAAAAGCGGCAAACCGAATTATTCAAAAGATGAGGAATGATGTGTTTACACATATGCATCGCCTGCCGATTCGTTATTTTGATGATTTGCCGGCTGGTAAGGTTGTGTCCCGGATTACAAATGATACAGAAGTGATTCGGGAATTATATGTGGCTGTCCTGTCTAACTACTTTACCGGTGTTATTTATATGATAGGGATTTATACGGCGATGTTTATTTTAGATGCAAAATTAGCGCTTATTTGCTTACTGTTGTTGCCGGTTTTATATGCATGGATGATGATTTATCGGAAATATGCCTCGAAATATAACCATGCGATTCGTTCTAAGGTGAGTGAGATCAACGCAATGATGAATGAATCGATTCAGGGCATGCCGATTATCCAAGCTTTCCGTAGAGAACGGAAGATGAAGAATGAATTTGAGGAAATGAATAACGTTCATTTTCGTTTTCAAAATAAGCTTTTGACGCTGGATGCTCTTTCCTCTCATAACCTTGTAGGGGTATTAAAGAATTTTGTGTTTGTTGGATTTATTTGGTATTTTGGGCATGACTTTCTTAGTGCCCATTCTGCTTTAACCGTAGGAGTTTTGTATGCGTATGTCGACTATATTAATCGCTTATTTAACCCCGTAGATAACATGGTCAATCAACTATCCAATTTGGAACAGGCTTTAGTGGCTGGCAATCGTGTTTTTGAATTACTAGATGAAAAAGGCGAAGAGGTCATCGAAGAGAAGGTCCCGCGTTTCGCAGGGAATGTAACGTTTGATCATGTCTACTTTGGCTATAAAGAAGGGGACTATGTATTAAAAGATATTGACTTTACGGCCAAACAGGGAGAAACGGTGGCACTCGTCGGGCATACAGGCTCAGGAAAAAGCTCGATCATGAATATTCTTTTTCGTTTTTATGACTGCCAGCAAGGGGAAATCCGCATTGATGGGAAAAATATTCAATCGATGTCCAAGCAAGCGTTGCGAGAACATATGGGGGTTGTTTTACAAGATCCATATTTATTTACGGGGACGATTGCTTCGAATATTAGTTTAAATGACCCGCGAATTTCCAGGGAGAAGGTGGAGGCGGCATTAGAAGCTGTAGGAGCGGAGCGCGTCTTGAAAAACTTAGAAAAAGGTCTTGATGAACCGGTCGCTGAAAAGGGAAGCACCTTGTCGTCTGGACAGCGACAACTAATCTCCTTCGCCCGTGCGTTAGCCTTTGACCCGGCCATTCTTATTTTGGATGAAGCGACCTCTAATATTGATACAGAAACAGAAGCGATGATTCAAGAAGCCATGGATGTCTTGAAAAAAGGCCGAACAACCTTTGTGATTGCCCACAGACTATCCACAATTAAAAAGGCGGACCAAATTTTAGTCTTAGACCGTGGCACCATCGTCGAGCGGGGAAATCACGAAGAACTAATGAAGAGAAAAGGGAAATATTATCAGATGTATCAGCTACAACAGGGACGGAAGCAGGGGGCATAGATAAGGTAAGGAGCTGTTTGACTTGGTCATGGGATTGACCTTTTCAGGCAGCTTTTATACCTTATGGCCGATCTCATCCCCTATTGAGAAAGCCATACTGGGACGAAGAACCCCATTTTCGTCTTGAGAAGCCCATTCATGGATGAAGAACCCCATTTCCTTCTTGAGAAGCCCATTCTCGGACGGAGGAACCCCATTTCGCTCTTGAGAAGCCCATTCTGGGATGAAGGACCCCATTTCGCTCTTGAGAAACCCATTCTGGGATGAAGGACCCCATTTCTCCCTTGAGAAACCCATTCTGGGATGAAGGACCCCATTTTTCCCTTGAGAAACCCATTCTCGGATAGAGAACCCCATTTATCCTTTAAGAAACCCATTCCCAGACGAAGCCCCCACGATTTCAAGTTTTATCCCGCATTAACGGGGAATAATACTTCCATCTAAAGGCTTTAGAAAATACGGGGAAGCGTAGGTAGAGGATAAACCGCCCATAAAAGCCATATCTCTTAAAGTTCACACCTTTCTTAACATCTATATTAAAAGGCTTACACTTCCCTCGGCAAAAAATTCAGATTCCTTTGTGGTTTAAAATAAAGTTGCGATGTTTATAAAAAAGACATGATGTTTTAAACAAAGCCGCGATATTTATAAAAAGGTAATGAAAAAAGCACACGTCTAAAGAGGGGCATTATTGAAGAACATATTTTACTAAAGGATAAACTATGTTCATATCGAATTTCTTAATAGTGTGTAGTTAGCATCTAATAGAAGGAGTAAATTATGAACAAATATGATTTTCTATCAATAGCAGCATTGGTAATTAATATCCCATATTCCGCGCTACACCTACCACGCAAAATTTTTTCTGAAAAGCCCACTGTCATAAAGGCAACCGATCATTGCTCTTATGACAGTGTTTTATAAATAATGACAGCACACAACATATATCGACAC
>NZ_BORB01000051.1:0-24963 GCF_018332955.1 Lederbergia ruris | reverse complement strand
CTCGTTTGTCTTCTTCTTTATCTGGTTTTGAGAGAATAAACTCTCTACAATCCTTACACATCCTGTGTAAGCTTATAGTCTGGTGGCAATCGCGAAGAGGTCACACCCGTTCCCATCCCGAACACGGTAGTTAAGCTCTTCAGCGCCGATGGTAATAAGGGGCTTCCCCTTGTGAGAGTAGGACGTTGCCAGGCGCTTGGAAAGCACGGTCCAAGATCGTGCTTTCATATAAAGTATTGTATTTTATGTTTGAAGTTTGTTTTACTGTTGATAATGATGTAGAATCTTAAATATTGTAGCTTTTATTTTTTATCGTCGCGGGGTGGAGCAGTCTGGTAGCTCGTCGGGCTCATAACCCGAAGGTCGCAGGTTCAAATCCTGCCCCCGCAATCATTTTATACATAATGAATGTTAGGTCCGGTAGTTCAGTTGGTTAGAATGCCTGCCTGTCACGCAGGAGGTCGCGGGTTCGAGTCCCGTCCGGACCGCCACTATTGCAAGCGAACAAATATGTTCGTTTTTTTGTTGTATAAAAAATGGAATTTAAATAGGGCATCTTTTCTGGATTTATTGAAAACTGAAAATTAATCATTAGGATTATTAGAGAATGAGAAAGCTTTTTTGCTCATTCTTTTTTTTTCGGGTAAACTTGTAATGAATGATTTAAAAGGGGAATGACGAATGGCCAATTTTGAAATAAGATCCAATCGACCAGAAGATACTTATTTAATAGCGAAAAGGTTAGGAGAGCGGCTTGGCCCCAACGATGTCATATTACTTGAAGGGGATCTCGGGGCAGGAAAAACGGCTTTCACAAAAGGGTTAGCTAGTGGGTTGGATATCCAACGAACCGTGAACAGTCCGACATTTACCATTATAAAAGAATATCAAGGGAGAGTCCCTTTATATCATATGGATGTATATCGAGTGGAAGATTCACTTGAAGATTTAGGATTAGAGGAATACTTTTACAATCAAGGTGTTTCTGTTGTAGAATGGGCCCATTTAATAAAGGAACAGTTGCCAACAGAAAATCTTACGGTATATTTATATCATGAGGGTCAGACGGAAAGAAGGATTGTCTTTCAACCGAATGGAAAAAGGTATGAAGCATTATGTGAGGAGTTACGGAATGAGAATTTTAGCCATTGATACATCAAATGAAGTTTTAGGAATTGCCTTGTTAAATGAAGATGAGGTTGTTGGTGAATATATCACCAACATGAAGAAAAATCACAGTGTGCGAGTAATGCCAGCGATTGAAAAGCTATTGAGCGATTGTGAAACTGAAGCGAACGATTTAGATAAAATTGTCGTGGCCCAGGGGCCGGGCTCTTATACTGGAGTACGAATTGGAGTCACGGTAGCGAAAACATTAGCTTGGGCTTTGCAAATTCCTTTAGTTGGTGTTTCTAGCCTAGCGACTCTTGCAGCATCTGCTCATTATTTTGATGGTTATATCTGTCCCCTGTTTGATGCGAGACGTGGTTTGATTTATACCGGATTATATGAATATCAGAACGGAAAATTATTGACTGTTTTGGATGATCGAAATATATTGGCGAAAGAATGGGCTGAACAACTGCAAACAATAAAAAAGCCGATTTTATTTATTGGTAATGATATTTCTATTCATCGAGAGCTTCTCACAACTATTTTGCATGATCAGGCATATTTTGCAGGAATGACTGAACAAAATCCTCGTCCAGGGGAATTGGGGAAACTTGGCTTAACTTCGGAGGAAGTGCCTCTTCATTCTTTTACTCCTAATTATGCACGACTTGTGGAAGCGGAGGCCAAATGGTTAGAAAAACAGGAGCGTAGGAACTAATGGAATCTTGTCAAGATCGCGAGGCAATCACATATCGCATAGCAACAGAAGCTGATGTGGAACAAATTGTAGAGATTGAGAATCGTGCCTTTACTGTGCCCTGGCCGGCAGAAGCTTTTTATCAAGATATCCTAACCAATCGTTTTGCCCTTTATCTTTTATTAGAATATCAAGGAAAGGTTGCAGGGTATTGTGGTGTTTGGATTGTCATAGACGAAGCCCATATTACCAATATTGCTTTACTTCCAGAATATAGAGGGAGAAAGTTAGGGCAAACCTTATTAGAAAAAATGATGGCAACGGCTAAGGAAGCTGGAGCAAAAACAATGACGCTTGAAGTGAGGGTAAGCAATCTTCCAGCAAAATCACTTTATAAAAAGTTGGGTTTTCAAGAAGGCGGAATTCGCAAAAGATATTATACAGATAATCAAGAAGACGCATTAGTGATGTGGGTGAATTTATAAAATGGATAAAGAGTTGTTAATTTTAGGGATTGAAACAAGCTGTGATGAAACAGCTGCAGCTGTTATAAAAAATGGAAAAGAAATTCTATCCAATGTCGTGGCCTCGCAAATTGAAAGTCATAAACGTTTTGGCGGTGTTGTACCAGAACTTGCTTCCAGACATCATGTTGAGCAAATCACGATTGTAATAGAGGAAGCTTTAAGGGAAGCGAAGGTGACGTTAGCGGATATTGATGGAATTGCGGTGACAGAAGGTCCTGGGTTAGTGGGAGCTTTGCTTGTTGGAGTGAATGCGGCGAAAGCCTTAGCTTTTGCGCATCATATTCCGCTCATTCCTGTCCACCATATTGCCGGTCATATTTACGCTAATCGCTTAATCACGGAATTAAAGTTCCCATTAATTGCTTTGGTTGTATCTGGGGGACATACTGAATTGGTCTATATGGAGAAACACGGTGCCTTTAAGGTAATCGGTGAGACATTAGATGATGCGGCAGGCGAGGCTTATGATAAGGTAGCTAGAACATTAAAACTTCCTTATCCCGGTGGTCCACATATTGATCGTCTGGCTCAGCAGGGGAATCCTGTTATTGATCTGCCAAGGGCATGGCTTGAGGAAGGATCATATGATTTTAGTTTTAGTGGTTTAAAATCGGCTGTCATTAATACGCTGCATAATGCGGAACAGCGTGGTGATGTCATTGCCAGTGAAGATCTAGCAGCTAGTTTCCAAGCAAGTGTAGTAGAAGTTCTGACGGAGAAGACTTTACGTGCCGCAAAGGAATATGATGTTCAACAAGTGTTGTTAGCGGGTGGAGTCGCGGCCAACCAAGGCTTGCGAACGGCATTGCAGGAGGCTTTTCAGACACTAGCGGAAATCGAACTGATTATTCCTCCGTTAAACCTCTGCACAGACAATGCTGCGATGATTGCAGCCGCCGGTTCCGTATTATTTGAACAAGGAAACCGCGGGAAAATGGATATGAACGCTTATCCAGGATTGGATATTGAGAATTTTTGATTGAAAAAGTTTATAAAATGTTAAATAATGCTTCATCTAGGGGATACAAATCATCTTGCATTTGTATTCCTATTTTTATTTAGAAAAAGGAAAGCTATTTATGTAGTGTAAATGTTAAACTAAAGAAGGAATGTCACAAGGGTCGGAAGGTGTAGTGTTGAATTACATGATCATTTCGTTTTCCTTATTGGTTTCAACCATTGGATCTATTCTAGTATTAAAAAGAAAAAACAATAAATTATTAAGTGGGCTATCGGCTTTTGGTTTAAACATAATTATTTTAGTTGTAGCGACATGGATTTTCTATAGGGGCGATGATGAAGCAAGGGTCTTTGGATTGGGCCATTCTGGATACTACATTTTGATATTGGCCATTCCGGTCATAACTTGGATAAACTTATTAATTCTTCAATTTGTGAAAATAAGGAAGTAAAAACATAGCAGTTATTTTCTGATAATAGGAAATTATCCTTCTACTCTATTAAGACTAGTAGTTGAATAACATAACCCTATAGATTTTAGAATGGAGTTGAAAATGATGAAGAGATTAGCCATTATAACGGTTGGTAAAACGCATAGTGGAAAAACAACATTTGCCAGGGCTCTAGAAAATAAGTTAGATAACTCTTTTGTTATGGATCAGGATAATCAAGCTGAATTTATACATGACTATTATAAAAAATTACTGCCAAAGCAAGGTCCAAATAAACTGAAATATGCTCTTACAAGGCAAATTGTCGCTTATGCCAAAGAGCACACTGATTTACACTTCATTATTAGTAATTCTAATCGAGGGAAAGAAGGGCGATTCTATTTACTAGAAGAAGTGTTTCCGAAAGGTGAATTTATCCGTATTCTCGTCCATTTTGATATTCCTGATCAAGTGCTGCAAGCTCGAGTGAGACAAAGTCAACGTAGTACGAATATATTGAGGGGTGCTGCTAATTTTGAAGAACGTCAGCAAGCTGATTCTCTAAAAGAAGATGTGGCAGACCCAATCGAGGGAGAAGCAGATTATCTTTTTGTAATCAAAAACAATGAGGAAATTCAATCGATCATTCAAAGGATTGTTTATATTGCTCGGTGTTTGTAGATATATATGAGAGCGTTTTGATATTTGAATTACAAAAGCCAATAAAAAGCAATGATGATCGGCATACAAAGAAATAAATAGCCATATAATTAATTGGCATGCAACAAGTACATTTCAAACGATTTTGGGAACAAAGTCAACGTTGAATACAGCGAATTTTATTGAAATCAATAATTATAAAATGGTAAAGTTTCACTTACCCCAAATAGAGGCATTTCATAATGATTTAGACTATTTGGAGTGACTCCCAGGTTTTTATAGTATAGAAGTTGCGTTGTCTTTTAAGATTATTCCATTCTAGGAGGAAAAGTCATGAAAAACGTTTTAAACATTTTAATGTTGATTGTTACAGCCTGCATTTTATTGGGCACTGTATTTTTAGTAAATGGTGGCTTATCAGCAAATGCGCTATTATTTGTCGGGATTATATTGATTATCATGTTATTAGCCATACTGATTGTTTCTAAACTATATCCTCATCATAAAACAAAGCTATGTCTGGCCATTTGCGTAATGATTTTGTTTCTATTTGTTCCGTGCCTCACTACTTTAAAAAATTTACAAGAGCCGCTAGATAGTGCTCGATTTAATCATTTTTTAATGATGTTTATTCTTATCCCAATACTTTTCATCGGATCTGTCATTTTAGCCTATCGCCATTATTTTATTAGGAAACGATAGATTAATGGAAATAACTAATAGGTGGACTGAACCCTTTGGTGTTCGGTCTATTTTTATTGCCTTTATGTTAAGCTCTAACCCCTAGCGTATAACCATTTTGTGGAAACCATTATAATCGCACTTACTGATATATCTTCACGACGTATGATACCTCATAAACATATGCGCTTGAAGGGAGGTTTACTGGTGCCAAAAATATCTGTTATTATGACAAGTTACAATAAGCCCGATTATATTGGAAGGGCTATTTCAGCAATTCTTGGACAAACGGAGAAAGACTTTGAATTGCTTTTAATGGATGATAATTCGGATGAGCCGACTCAAGATGTGATTGCCCCTCTTTTACAAGATAATAGAATTCGATTTTATAAAAGTGATATTCAACATGTTCAAGAACGAGTGGAGAAAACACGGTATGCCGTATTGATTAATGAAGCTTTAGAAAGGGCTAAGGGAAAATACATTACGTATGCTACAGACGATAATGTGTATCAACCCAATCGTCTGAAAAAAATGGCACAATATCTTGACAGGCATCCCCATGTGCAAATTGTTTATTCTGGCTCTAAAACAGTGTATTTAGATCTAAATGGTCATAAAACGAAAGAAATCACACGACCAGCTACATCTATTACATGGACCGCTCCTTGCGCATTGGATCATTGTGCAATCATGCACAGGGCGTCTATTTTGCCCATCATAAAAAAGAAATGGGGATCGTATTGGGATGAGGACCCACAATTTTATCGCATTGGAGATGCCCGCTTTTTTTGGCGATTGAATCAAGATTGGCCTTTCTATCCAATAAATGAAGTGTTGGATGAAAACTTTATTACTTCAAGCTCAATCCATTACAAACTTTTTTCCGAGGAGCAAGATGAGTTTGCTCGCTTACTACCAAAGCAGCGAAACTGCAAGGAACTTCGAGAGGATTTACGGAGAAGAAGGAGGTGATGTTGTGGATGTGTATTTGAAAAATTATTGGTTATTAAATCTAGAATTTATTAAGACTTTTGCAACCTTAACTTATAAAAATATTCCGTTGCCCCTTTTAAGTAATTTTTATCACTATTTAGATCAACCATTGCAGGAGGAAATGCAATCAGATGATTTCTGTCAATTTTCATTGCAAAACTTTAAGGAAGAAGAGATACAACCGGGATTTGAAAAATGGCTACACTCTATTCGCAAACCACAAGGGGCTAAACCGGAACAGGGCAAGTTATTAATGAACTTTGACTACCTTCGCTTTACAGAAGAAAACTATCGAGAATTTTCTCCCGAAACCTCGCTCATCTTAACAAGGTGGAGGATGAAGGACCTCTATACGATTCCCGTTATAAGTATGCTAGACCATATCAAGAACCAACCCCAAATTTCGCACACATTCACCCAAAAAGCAAAAGCTATTTTTAAAACCCAACAGCGACATCCCGTCTTTTCCAATCCAGAATTCCAACAGAGGTTCTTAAAAGATATTCCACACATGATTGAAAAAATCGATATGGTATTTAAAATCTTAAAAAATAACCCCATTCATGTCATATTAGTCGGAACAACGGAAGAATTAACAAGTCGTATTCTAGCCATTGTTGGCCAAACAGTAGGAATCCCTAGTTTTTGTTTACAACATGGACTGATTCTTGGGGAGGAGGCTTATTTGCCTGCTTTTGCTTCACATTATGTGGTCTATGGACATTACGAGAAGGAGTGGTATAAGAGCAGAGGTGTACCAGACGAACAAATTGTCATTGCAGGTCATCCACGATATGACGCCATTTTCACAACAAACGATCTAGATCGGCAGCAAGTTTTAAAGAAGTTAAATTTAAATCCCCATAAAAAAACAGTTCTCATGGCGACCCAGCCGAATAGCTCCTCCCTATTTATGGAGGTGGCGAACTTAGTCGTGAACCTACCCAATAGTCAAATCATCATCAAACCACATCCATGGGAGAAAGCCAAAGGTCGAACAGAGGCTTATTTGGGGTTAGCTAGGAAATATAGCCAAGTCCAATATATAACGACTGAGATGCCTTTATATAACCTAATTTCAGCTTCAGATGTCGTCGTGATTGCCAACTCGACTGTCGGCTTAGAGGCCATGTTACTAGATAAGCCAGTAGTCGTTATCAAATCGCCAACTGCCAATCGAGACTATCCTTATTACGACTCTTTAGGAAGTCTTGTAAAAACAACTCCAAAACAAGTGTACGAATGCATTGAAACCCTATTGACTTCCCCTGCTTATCAGCAAAACGCTCGGCAACTTAGAAATCAATTTATTCAACAAAACTATCCCACAAAAGATTCAACTTCAGCCCTTCAAAAGCTCATGAAAAATTTTATCCGTTTTAAGGAGGTGTAACAAAATACATGTTCTTTCATGATAAGAAAGTATTGATTATCGGTGGAACGGGTACAATCGGCCAAGGTTTATTGAAAAAGGTCCTTAAAGAAGAGCCACAGGTGGTGCGGATTTTCAGTAGGGATGAACAGAAACAATTTCTTATGCAAAATCAGTTTGCTGAAGAGGTTAGACTTCGCTTTTTAATTGGGGATGTAAGGAGCTATGATCGTGTCGTTAGTGCGATGGAGGATATCGATTATGTCTTTCATACCGCAGCTATGAAGCATGTATCCTTTTGTGAATACAACCCATTTGAAGCCGTTTTGACGAATATTATCGGTACTTACAACGTGATCAAAGCAGCTATTGCGCAAAAGGTAAAAAAGGTTATTTTTACAAGTACGGATAAGGCGATTTCACCAACAAACAACTATGGAGCCACAAAGCTAACCGCTGAAAAGCTCATGACATCTGCTGAATATTCGAAGGGATCTGGAAAAACCATATTTGCCAGTGTTCGATTCGGGAATGTGATGGGATCAAGAGGCTCGGTTATTCCATTATTTAAAAAACAAATTCTTGAAATAAGGGAAATGACCGTTACAGATCAAAGTATGAGCCGATTTATGATGACATTAGATCAAGCCACAAGTTTAACAATCGAAGCGATGAAATTAGCGAATGGTGGAGAAACCTTTATTTTAAAAATGCCTATCATCTCTTTAGGAGATCTTGTACAAGTGGTAAAAGAGGAGGTTGCCAATAAATACCATATTCCTCCAGATGAAATCAAACTGAGAGAAATTGGCTTAAGACCAGGTGAAAAGAAATATGAAGAACTCATGACGTATGATGAATCTCTTCATGCGATTGAATTACCTAATATGTTTGTTATCCCATCTCCATTCCAGCCATCCCCCCAATATAAAAATGGGAAAAAGGCAAAACCAGGAAACTATCAATCTGGAAATGCAAAACCGCTTGGCAAAGAGGAACTTCGAAATTTTATTATACAGGAAAAATTAATATGAAAGGGGCAGAAAGTATGAAGATTTTGGTGACAGGTGGGGCTGGGTTCATTGGAAGATGGGTGATAAAAAGACTATTAGAAGACCAGCACGACGTGTGGGTGATCGATAATTTAAGCAATTCCAGTACAAACAACATAGAAGAATTTATCTACTATGATCATTTTAAAGGTTTTACGGAGGGAGACATTAAAGATAAGAAGACGCTAAGGGAGTTATTTAAACAAGGAAAATTTGATATTTGTTATCACTTAGCCGCAAGTATCAATGTTCAGGATAGTATCGATGATCCAAAAACGACCTTTGAGAATGACACAGTTGGAACCTTCCATGTATTAGAACTGTGTAAGAAATACAAAACAAAGCTCGTATTTATGAGTACATGCATGGTCTATGACCAAGCTTCTGATCCAAAGGGGATTACGGAGTTACACCCACTCAAACCGGCTTCCCCTTATGCCGGTGCAAAAATCGCAGCAGAAAATATGGTTTTATCCTATTACTATGCGTACACCCTTCCTGTTGTTGTTGTTCGTCCCTTTAATACGTATGGTCCGTTTCAAAAGACAGGTGGTGAAGGGGGAGTCGTGTCCATCTTTATCCATCATCACTTGGATGGCAAAGTCCTCAATATTTATGGAGATGGTACGCAAACACGGGATCTATTATATGTGGAGGATTGTGCTAATTTTGTAGTGACAGCGGGGTATTCCCAACAAGCGAACGGTGAAATTATCAACGCTGGTACGGGTCGGGACATTGCGATCAATGATCTAGCTTTGCTGATCGCAAAAGACCCAGCGCAAATCCAGCATGTGAAGCATATCCATCCCCAAAGTGAAATCCCGAAATTGCTCTGTAACTATGAAAAGGCAAAAAAACTATTAAACTGGGAACCTAAAGTTTCCTTAGAAGAGGGAATCAAACGAACAAGCCAATGGATAAAGGGGTCTGGTGAATCATGAGTCATTCTTCCGAAATACAACCCATGCGTACGTCCTTATTACCGTATGGAAAACAAAGTATCGATGAAGATGATATTCAAGCTGTTGTCAAAGTTCTAAAAAGTGATTATTTAACCACTGGGCCGGAAATCGAGCGGTTTGAAAAGAGAATCGCTGAATATGTTGGGGCGAAATATGCTATTGCTTTTTCCAATGGTACAGCCGCCTTACATGCAGCATGCTATGCAGCGGAGATTCAACCCGGAGATGAGGTTATTACTACCCCTTTAACGTTTGCGGCAAGTGCTAATTGCCTCCTTTATCAAGGGGGAAGTCCTGTTTTTGCTGATATTGATGAACGAACATACAATATCAACCCAAAGGAAATAAGGAAGAAGATCACAAGCAAGACAAAGGCGATTATACCGGTGGATTTTACTGGCCAGCCTGCTTCATTGGATGAAATCATGGCGATTGCCAAAGAAAATAACCTCGTAGTGATTGAAGATGCGGCCCATGCATTAGGAAGTACGTATAAAGGAAAAAGAATCGGTTCAATTAGTGATATGACCATGTTTAGCTTTCATCCTGTCAAGCATATTACAACAGGAGAAGGTGGCATGATCACAACCAATCATAGGAAGTATTATGAGAAACTATGCCAATTCCGCTCCCATGGTATCACCCGTGATCGAGGAAAAATGAAGTCCAATCACGGTCCTTGGTATTATGAAATGCAAAATTTGGGATTTAATTATCGCCTCACCGATTTTCAAGCGGCTCTTGGAAATAGTCAGTTAAACAAATTGGAGAGATTTATTTCGAGAAGACGTGAAATTGCTGCCATCTATCAGGATGCATGGAAGGGTCATCAGGAGCTCATCCTTCCGTTCCAACAGGAGTCTGGACAATCAAGCTGGCATTTATTCGTCCTCCGCATCAATTCTAATACAGTACGCGTTGATCGGAAAACGATTTTTACTGAATTGATGGAACAAAACATAGGTGTAAATGTTCACTATATCCCGATTTATTTATTTCCTTATTATCAGGAACTTGGGTTTCAACAAGGACTTTGTCCTGTCGCGGAAAAAGTGTATGAAGAGTTCATCACGGTCCCATTGTATCCCGCAATGACCAATGAAGATGTGCAGGACGTGATTGCGGCAGTCAATAGAACGATTCGAAAATATAAGAGGGTATAAAATGAGAAAAATAGCGATTATTCAAGCAAGAATGGGCTCGAAACGGCTACCGGGAAAGGTGCTCAAAAAAGTTCTAAATAGGCCGTTATTAGAGTATCAACTAGAAAGAATTGCAAAGGCGGATGAACTGGATAGTTATGTTGTGGCCACAACAACGAAGGATCAGGATGGGGCGATTGTGAAACTATGTGAGAAACTCGGTGTTCCGGTGTTTAGAGGGTCTGAAGAAGATGTGCTAGCTCGCTATTTTGCAGCGGCCTCCTGCTATCAAGCAGATATTATTATTCGGCTAACTTCTGATTGTCCACTGATTGATCCGCACCTGATCGATCAAATGATTCAAACCTATTGTTCGCAGCCAAATCAATATGATTATGTGTCCAATGTGATTGAACGGACGTTTCCAAGAGGTATGGATATTGAAGTCTTTTCCTATGAGGCATTAGCGAAATGTCATCAACAGGCGAAGCAAAAAAGTGATCGGGAGCATGTCACGCGTTATATGTACCAGCATCCTAAGCAATTTAAGCTTTTGAATGTGGAAAATAGGCAAGATCAAAGTGAACACCGCTGGACCGTAGACACATGGGAGGATTTTAAGCTTGTAAAGAAGATCATTGAGTCGTTCTATCCCCAGCAACCAGATTACACAATGGAGGATGTGCTTACTCTCATTCAGATGAACCCGGAATGGCGGAAAATCAATCGCCATATCAAACAAAAATAAATGAGGTTGTGAATGATGAATATTATTTTTCGTGTCGATGCGTCTGAACAAATCGGAACCGGCCATGTAATGCGTTGTATAACTTTAGCGCAACAATTGCAAGCCATCCCCGATCATGTCCAGATTACCTTTATTTGTCGGGAACTGAAAGGAAATTTAATCTCGTATATTCAACATCAGGATATGCAAGTGGAGAAATTAACTTCTATCAAGCTATCTACACATGAAAGTGAATATGCCTGGTATCAAGAAAATTGGCAGCGGGATGTTAGTGAAGTGTCCGAAAAATTAGGAGGGCAATCGATTGACCTCCTTGTCGTCGACCATTATGGATTAGAGGTAAACTGGGAACGAATGATGAAAAAACATGTCAAACGCTTAATGGTAATCGATGATTTAGCAGATCGAAGCCATGATTGCGACCTTTTACTTGATCAAAATATTCAAGCTGATCCAGAACGCTATAAAGGATTAGTACCAGATAGATGCAAACAATTATTGGGGACAGACTATCTATTATTAAGAGAAGAATTTATCAAGCTGGCAGATAAAGTTCAGATAAGAAAAGGCGATATAAAAAACATCCTCGTGTTTTTCGGGGGCTCGGATCCTCGGCATTTAACATTAAAAACGTTAGATATCCTGCAAAAGATCCCATTTCAAGATTGTTATATTCATGTCGTTGTAGGGTCTTCCAATCCCCAAAAAAGCCAAATTAAAAGAAAATGTCGTGAAAGGGAAGAGTACCTCTATTATTGTCAGATTGATTATATCGCACAGCTAATGAACCAGGCGGATCTTGCCATCGGGGCAGGAGGCGCAACAACGTGGGAGCGGATTTTTCTTGGGATACCTTCCTTAACCGTTGTCACGGCCGATAATCAGCTGGAACTCACGAAGATTATTGAAAAAGAAGGGCTCACAATCTGTTTAGGAAGCCATCCCAATACAATAGAAATTACTTTGAAAAAGGCCTTAGAAAATCTTTGCAAACAGCCGCATATTATTCAGGAAATGTCTAAAAAATCCCTTCAATTTCTGGATAAAGACCGCATTCGTTCCTATCCTGTTCGAAAGGCGATTATGGAGGTGTTAAAATGAGCCTTCTTAATCGTTCGTCATTAAGAGAATTGACCTCCTCTCATCTGGATTTAATTTTATCTTGGCGGAATCAACCCTTTATTCGCTCTGTTATGTACCAAGATGAGGAGATCACATTCGAACAGCACCGGAATTGGTTTGCGGGCATTCAAGAAAATCATACGAAACAGGTGAAAGTTTTTTATTTTGATGACCAGCCCATGGGGGTTGTGCAAATAAGCGTAGATGAACAAAATAAGCGAGCAGAATGGGGTTTTTATATTGGTGAACCGCAAGCCCCAAGAGGTATCGGAAAGATTATGGGATATTTAGCCATTGAATATATTTTTCATCAGTTATCTGTTCAAAAGCTTTGTGCCGAGGTTCTATCCATCAATGCAAAGAGTATTCAGTATCATAAAAAACTAGGCTTCCAAGTAGAAGGAATTTTAAAAGAACATATCCTGAAAGACAATCGCTCGATTGACGTTATTCTCTTGTCTCTATTTCGGAAGGATTGGAATGAAAGAAGAGTTGAGATTTTAAAACAAATAGAAGGAAGGATCATATGAGTGAGATTGTATTGAATGAAATCAAGATTGGAAGGGGGAACCCCCCATTTATCATTGCGGAAATGTCAGGCAACCATAACCAATCACTAGATCGTGCCCTTGCCATTGTGGAAGCAGCCGCAAAGGCAGGTGCTCATGGGTTAAAAATACAGACGTACACACCTGACACGATGACATTAAACATAGATTCAGGGGATTTTTTTGTCGATGACAAAGAGAATATGTGGGCGGGAAAAACGCTCTATGAATTATACGGAGAAGCCCATACACCATGGGAATGGCATAAACCGATCTTTGATCGGTGTAAAAAGCTAGGGATGATCCCGTTTAGCACCCCTTTTGATGAAACAGCGGTCGACTTTTTAGAAACACTGGCTGTTCCTTGTTATAAAATTGCTTCTTTTGAAAATAATGACTTACCCTTGATAAGGAAAGTGGCCGCAACTGGCAAGCCGTTAATTATTTCGACTGGAATGGCCTCGGTTGCAGAATTGGATAAAGCCGTTCAAGTTGCTCGAGAGGCAGGGTGCAAGGATTTAATTCTGTTAAAATGCACAAGCACCTATCCAGCTGAAGCAACCAACTCAAATATTGCCACAATTTCTCATATGAGGGAGCTTTTTAATTGTGAAGTTGGTTTATCTGACCATACATTAGGCTGTGGAGTCGCCGTTGCCAGTGTGGCGCTGGGAGCGACTGTGATCGAAAAGCATTTAACATTATCACGCTCAGAAGGGGGAGTGGATGCAGCCTTTTCTCTGGAGCCTGAAGAATTTCGGACACTTGTGATCGAAACGAAACGAGCGTGGCAGGCGATCGGCAAGGTCCAGTACGGACCGACAGAAAATGAGAAAAAATCACTCCAATTTCGCAGATCCCTCTACATTACGAAAGACATGAAGGCAGGCGATCGATTCACAAAGGACAATCTAAGAGCGATCCGTCCGGGAGCAGGCTTATCCCCCAAATACATCGATCTTCTCCTAGGGAAGAAAATTGGTAAAGATGCGCCAGCAGGAACTCCACTTAGCTGGGATCTGTTCCTGTAAAAGGCTGCCCCAACCGGCGGGCAGCCTTTTCGGAAGTAAAAAAAAGCCGCCCCTAAGGCAGCTCCATTAGATCTAGCATCGTTTCTATTCTATGTTGAAAGGTATGTTCATTGCACACTTTCTTCTGTGCGCGGTCTGCAAATTGTTGACGGATTTCTTCTTTTTCCAGATAGAAGTGGATCTTGTCTAAGCAATCTTTCGGATATTGATACGAAATCATTTCCTCTTCTGAAAAATAGGATCGCAATCCAGGTAAATCTTCAATTAATTGAAAAGCTCCGCAGGCGGCAATATCCAGTGTACGATTATTAATCGTTTCATTCATAACCCCTTTAGAAAAGTTCGCCTGGCGATGAGGATTTAATACGATTTTTGCTCCATTATAAAACTTTGCTACCCCCTCTGGTTCCATCCATTGATCATACATACAGAGTTGGTCATGCCTCCGAAATTTCTTTGATAAGTGATTATGCCACTGTTTTCCAATAACCGTAATAGAGAATGTCCCATTCTGCAAAAGAAATTCTATTAATTGGATACGAGAAGGGTAGGGATATCCTACGAGCAGCACATCACTTTGGTAGGGGAAATCTACCTTCTGTCTCGTGAAAATAGAGGGATCTGTCCCTAGCGGCAAATGATAAATATGTGAAAAACCGGCTGAACGATAGACTTTATACGCTCCTGAATCAATTGTGAAGACATAATCATAAAGGTGAATATCTTGAAGTGTTTTATCCATATAGTAGGGATCTTCCGTTAACCAAACGGCTTGCTTTACATTATGTTTTCTTAATAGATCACTTGCTTGTTTTGAGAAATGGCTACCAAGTAGAATCAGTGCCCAATGTGGTCGATCATGATCATGTAAGATCGCTTGTAATCGCTGAATAGATTCTTCCGGTTGAAAGAGAATACACTTATCACAAAACTGCTGAAGAACTTTCTCTATAGTTCTATCTAAATACTGATAAATCTTCGAAAATCCAGATGAAACATATAACATGTTCATTTATTCCGATACATCATACATAATAGATTCTACTTTACTTGAACCGATATTAATAATCATATTGGTGGGAGGAGACATCGTCCCTTCTTCTTCTAAGACGGCGATACTAGTAGCTGGATTATAATGAGTGAAAATGGCGGGACCAATAATATTACCAGAATCCATTGTCACTGTGATGATTGTTCCAGGGATTAACCGCCTGAAAATATAGTCTGCAAAGTTCATCTTTTTCACCTCATCTTATATGGGTTTAGGACTTCGCTAATTAACTAGAAAATAGTGTTACTATCCAGATACAAAGCCCTTTTAAAATTGCCTCATGATACTTTATGTCAAAAAGGTTCAGTCGTTAAGACAACACCCTAAAAATAACAAAAATCCACATTTTTACTATAGCGTTTGATATATATGTAGACAGAAGGTATAAGTCAATATCTCATTTTTTTATAGAGTAAACAGTTGACTACACTATTTTTTTTGTAATTAATACAGTAATAACGAATGAGAAGGGAGGATTTTTTATGGGTGTTTTTAGATCCACATTTCGACAACAATTAATTGATATTTCGGAGTCTGGTCAACCTATTCCTGTCGTTCGTCTAGTTGGTGGCGAGACGTTTCGTAATCTAGTGATTAACAATGTAGGAATAGATGTGGTTGCGTTTGAAGACCCTGACACAGATGGAACCATGTACGTGCCAATTGGATTAGTGTTAAGTGTCGGGATATTTTAGGATGATGTCATAGGTTGACGAAAACTCCTAACTTTGGAGTTTTGTCAACCTATGACGTAAGTGAAATCGATCTTATATAGAAAGAATGTGTTTACTATGAAAGGAGTTATTTTGGCAGGTGGAACAGGTTCTCGGTTACAGCCGATGACAAAGATCACGAATAAGCACCTTTTACCGGTTGGTCCCTATCCGATGATTTGTTGGTCGATCATGAAATTGAAAGAAGCGGGGATCCACGAAATTCTACTTATTACTCACGAAGAGTATATCGATTCCTTTCAAAAACTATTAGAGGATGGGGCTGAATTAGGTGTTTGCTTGCATTATGAAATCCAACCAACAGCGTCAGGAATTTCTGGCGGGCTGGCGCATGCCGAGGACTTTGTGAATGGGGATAAGTTTATTTTGCTGTTAGGAGATAATATTTTCGAAGATTCATTGGTTCCGTTTATTCAGGCCTTTCAAAAACAGAAGAGTGGCGCTAGGGTCTTAATTAAAGAGGTGAAAGACCCTCAGAGATTCGGGGTTGCCAAGTTGAATGAGGAGGACCGATGTATTACGTCCATTATTGAAAAACCGAAGACCTTTATCTCCAACGAAATCGTCACCGGCATTTATATGTATGATCCAAAAGTCTTCGAGTATATTCAAGAACTATCACCATCAGATCGGGGAGAGTTAGAAATTACTGATGTAAATAATCTCTATATCAAAGAGTCCGTTTTACAGTATGATCGTTTATCAGGTTGGTGGGTAGATGCAGGGACTCATGACTCTCTCTTTCTTGCTAATCAACTTATCTATGAGCAAATAGAGAGAAGGGAAGGTTCATGAAAAAAGCGTTACTTGTTACCGGAGGAGCGGGGTTTATTGGCGCCAATTTTATCCATTATTTAATGGAGCAAACGGATTACGCCGTCACCAATGTCGATGCACTTACCTATGCCAGCCATCCATTTATGCAATACGCCTTTCTCGATCATCCACAATATCGCTTCATTCAATGTGATTTGACGAATCCAAAGCAGGTTGAAAAAGTCTTTGATCAAACCTATAATGCCATTATTCATTTTGCTGCCGAATCTCACGTGGATCGCAGCATACAGTCGGCAGCTCCGTTTATTGATACAAATATAAAAGGAACGCTACATCTCTTGGATGCTGTTCGGGATGGAAAAGCCGCAAAGATGATCCAAATTTCCACAGATGAAGTATACGGAAGTTTGAAGGAGACGGAGCCTTCCTTTACCGAAACGACCCCACTTTCACCTAATAATCCTTACTCCGCAAGCAAGGCAGGGGCAGACCTACTTGTTCACTCCTATTATCATACCTTTAATTTACCAGTGATAATCACACGCTGTAGCAATAATTATGGTCCCTTTCAGCATGTAGAAAAGTTTATCCCAACAGTAATAACATCTGCTCTAACAGGTAAAGAGATACCGATATACGGAGACGGAGGACAAATTCGCGATTGGCTATTTGTGGAAGATCATTGTCGCGCTATCCATGCGGTTCTTGAAAAAGGAAAAATAGGCTCTGTCTATAATATTGGTGGAGATGAAGAACAAACCAATCTTGCAGTCGTGAAACAGATTATTGATTATCTTGGAGCAGATCCAACTCTAATCACTTTTGTAGAAGATCGATTAGGACATGATCGTCGCTATTCAATTAATTATGAAAAAATTAAGCGAGAACTGAATTGGCATCCACAAGTAGATTTTGCAGAAGGACTGAAACGCACGGTCCAATGGTATAAGGAAAGGCTCAAGGAAAGTAAGCGTGAGTGCAAATGAAGATTTTAATCACAGGTGCGAAAGGACAATTGGGGACTGACCTAGTTTCAACATTTTCAGAAGATCCTCGTTTTGAACTGTTTCCATATAGTAAAGAAGAACTGGATATTACAAATGAAACGATCGTTAAGGAAGTAATGGAGGAGCTACAACCTGATTTGGTCATCCATGCGGCGGCGTATACGGCTGTAGATGATTGTGAAACGAATTGGAAAACCGCTTTTGAAGTGAATAGTTTTGGAACGTATTATATGGCTAGAGCAGCAAAAAGCGTAGGAGCTGCGATGCTGTATATCAGTACTGACTTTATTTTTAATGGAAAGAAACGACAACCTTATACCATCGATGATGCCCCAGATCCTTTATCCATGTATGGAACGAGTAAATTACTTGGAGAACGTTTGGTTCAGCGGATTTTAAAAGAAAGTTATATTGTGCGCACCTCATGGGTGTATGGGGAAAACGGGAAAAATTTTGTCAAAACAATGCTTCGGTTAGCCGAAAAAGGGAAGGAATTTTACGTGGTGGATGACCAAATCGGTTCCCCCACCTATACAAAAGATTTGGCTTATGCGATTAAACAACTAATTGGGAAGAAATTTGGGATCTATCATATTTCTAATGATGGGGCATGCAGCTGGTTTACGTTTGCTCGGTCGATTTTAAAGTTGGCAGGATATCAGGAAGAGCTTGTACAACCAATCTCGACTAAAGAGTATGGTGTTATCGCACAAAGGCCAGCTTTTTCCGTCTTAAGCAAGGAATCGATCGAAAAAGAGGGAATCCACATGAGGTATTGGCAAGAAGCTCTAGAGGAATTTTTTGAAAGAGGTGATCAATATGATTGATGGTGTGATTGTGAAAAAAATCGTGAAGCATCATGATGATCGTGGCTTTTTTGCTGAATTGGTGCGCGATGATGAGCATATTTTAGACCGTTTTGGGCAAGCGTCATGGTCCATGAGCTACCCAGGGGTGATTAAGGCATTCCATTATCATGAAAAACAGGATGATTTATGGTTTTTCCCATCAGGGCATGCGCAAGTTGTGTTATATGATTTGCGCAAAGGTTCAAGTACAAGAGGGGAAACGAGTGTGTTTTATATGGGAGAGGATAACCCAATTGTCCTGCTCATTCCAAAGGGAATTGCCCATGGCTATCGGGTGTTAGGACAAACACCTGCAACCATTATTTATTTTACAACCGAATCGTATAATCGTGACAATCCCGATGAAAAAAGAATACCTTGGGATGACCCAGAAATTGGCTTTCATTGGGAAACAGAAAATCGTTAATGGACAAAAGGGGGGATCGCTCATCGAAACCAAAGTATCCATCATTTTAACGAGTTATAACAAACCGCGATTACTTGAACAGGCGATTGAAAGTGTTCTAAATCAAACGATGAAGGAATGGGAATTGTGGATTATGGATGATCACTCTAATATTGAAACCGTTCAAACGATCCAACGTTATTTAGAGGACCCGCGGATCATGTATCGAAATAGTGGGATAGAGGATGAAAAGCGTTATCAAACGACAAGATATGCGACGATGATTAACGAAGCCATCCCGCTTATTAAAGGAAACTATCTCACCTACCTGACAGATGATACGGTTTATATGCCTAATCGTCTTGAAGAAATGGTGACGTTTTTAGAAAGAAATTCGGGTATCGATATTGTGTATTCATCGCAACAAGTGAAAATTGTGAATGACCAAATGAGCTGTTTGAAGGAATTTACAAGAGAAGCCGAAGAAATACTTTTCCATGCCGCTGATGAAGTCGATCATTGCTCCGTCATGCACACACGCAAAATTCTTATACAAGTATGGGAAAAATTTGGGAGCTATTGGGATGAGGATCCAAAGCATTGGTGTAGGGGGGACGCTGTCTTCTGGCAACGCCTCAATACTTTCCAATCATTTTACCCTATTCCTAAAGTATTAGATATCACGTATAAAACCCCGCAATCAGTCCAAACCTTGTTTCGTAACCTTCCAGCCACTCTCCCTGATGGGATTTTAGTGAAAGGAACGGAAGGGTACGTATATTTAATGGATAATGGGCAAAGACGGCTTCTCGATCCCACAATGTTTACTTTCTATCACTATAATCCGGGGAAAATCGTGGATATTCCTGATCCAGTGCTCTATCGACATGAAGAAGGAATCCCCATTGATGATCAGCTTCAGCTGCCACCGTTTCGGCTTTATCAGGATGATAGGGGAAATCTATTTTATATGGAACACAGGTGGAAAAGGAGAATCACAAGTCCTATTCTGTTAAGAAAATATCGTTTTCTACAGCGAGAAATTATTCCATTGAAGGAAAAAATTTTAAATGAGTTTCCGCTCGGACCCGAAATCGATCCCTATTTTATAAAGCCTTTATTAGAAAACAAGGTATACAAAAATCATACCAACTACTGGTTCGTCACCAATCATTCCCCACATCCGATTGATAAAAAAGTATTGGAAAGATTAAAAATGAATCAGGATCCTATTCCCATTCCTAAAAATATCATTCAAGCGTATAAGAAAAGCACTCTGATTGTTGGTGGATATTGATAAAGGTCGATACCCAGCTCACATCCTTACCTTGTGGACAAAATTGTTGATAAGCTTCACTTTATATCCGAAATATGCCTATAATACTACAACCCTACCACTGTTGTGGATAAATAATAAATGAAATGTGGATAACGTGGAAAACTTTAAGGGAGTCTAGTATATATATGTTAATTATG
Source organism: Lederbergia ruris (assembly GCF_018332955.1). Lineage (NCBI taxonomy): Bacteria > Bacillati > Bacillota > Bacilli > Caryophanales > Bacillaceae > Lederbergia > Lederbergia ruris. Next base: position 4,619 of record NZ_BORB01000051.1, on the reverse strand, counting down.
TGTATAACTCTGTGGATTATTTTTACCTAGTACAAGTCGTTTCCAATCTATCTACTCTAGAGGCCCTTAATCCATGAAAAAAATAGCACCCGCTAGGATGCTATTCCATAAGTTCAGCTAATTCAGTCCATTCCTCTAAAAGCTGGTCCAACTCATTTTTTAATTTTTCCACATCATTGTTGATCGAAAGAACTTGTTCATGGTCTTCAAATACATCAGGCAGGCATAATTGGTTTTCGAGCTCGGCTACTTTTTCCTCTTTTTCATGCATTAGTTGTTCAATTTCTTCTATTCTTCGTTTTCTTTGTCTTTCAAGCTTTTTCAATTCCTTTTCTTCTTGAAAAGAACGTTTCTTTGGCACATCCTTTGGTGCGGACTCTTGTTGCTGTTTTTCCGCCAATTCCGCTAATTCCTTCATTTCTTGCTTTTTATCCACATAATAATCATAGTCACCTAAATACTCTGTGGTCCCTTCTGTGGATAACTCAATTACCTTCGTGGCAATGCGATTGATGAAGTAACGATCATGGGAGACAAATAATAAAGTGCCAGGATAATCCACAAGCGCATTTTCCAATACTTCTTTACTGTCTAAATCCAAGTGGTTGGTCGGCTCATCCAAAATCAGCACATTCGCCTTTTCTAGCATGAGAATGGCCAAGGCAAGGCGTGCCTTTTCCCCGCCGCTTAAAGTAGAAACAACCTTTTGTACATCATCGCCACTAAATAGAAAATTTCCGAGTACGGTCCGAATTTCTTTTTCTTCCTTTAGTGGATAATGATCCCATAATTCCTGCAGAACCGTCTTATTCGATGATAACTCTGCTTGTTCCTGGTCATAATAGCCGAGCGTCACATTGGTGCCATAATCAATTTGTCCTGAAAGAAGAGGCAGTTTTCGGATGAGCGTTTTTAATAAGGTGGATTTCCCGACGCCATTCGGTCCCACTAAAGCGATACTATCTTGACGCTCCATGTTAAAATGAATGTTTTTCGCTAAAGCTTGCCCATTGTAGCCAATCACCGCTTCTTTTATTTTCATCACATCATTGCCACTGGGTCGCTCAATATCAAAGTGAAAAGTAGCCGATTGTTCCCCGCCGCTAGGCCGATCGATAACCTGCATTTTTTCTAATTGCTTTCGCCGGCTTTGCGCCCTTTTTGTTGTGGAGGCCCTTGCTAAGTTCCGCTGAATGAAATCCTGCATTTTGGCGATCTCATCTTGTTGCTTTTCAAAACGTTTCAAATCACGCTCATATATTTCCGCTTTTTTCACCAAATATTGGCTATAATTACCATGGTATTTGATCATTTCATGTCTTGATAACTCATACACCTGATCTACGACTTTATCCAGAAAATAACGATCATGGGATACAATTAAAATTGCCCCTTCATAGCTTTGTAAGTACTGTTCTAGCCAAGATAAAGTCTCAATATCCAAATGGTTGGTCGGCTCATCTAAAATTAAAATATCTGGTTTCGTCAGCAAAAGTTTCGCTAAAGCTAATCTCGTTTTTTGTCCACCACTTAATGTGGAGATTTTCGTTTGATAATCCTCTTCATAATAGCGCATACCGTGTAAAACAGAGCGAATATCTGATTCATATTGATATCCACCAACCGCTTTAAATTTTTCCTGCAAAACATCATATTCACGGAAAATCGCTTCTGCGAGTTCTGCATTCTCATAATAGCTAGGATCGGCCATCTTTAATTCTAATTGGCGAATTTCTTTTTCCATCCTTCGAACTTCAGTGAACACTGTTAGCATCTCATCCCAAATAACCCGACTGGATTCTAACCCGGTGTTTTGTGCCAAATAGCCGATTGTAACTCCCTTTGGTCGAACAATTTGTCCAGAATCATAGGAGAGTTGCCCAGCAATGATTTTTAAAAGAGTAGACTTTCCAGCACCATTGCGACCGACAAGCGCGACACGATCTCGCGATTGTACTTCTAATTTTATATCCGATAATATACATTCCGCACCGAAATACTTTGTAATTTGTTGTAATTGCAATAACATCATCATAATTCACTCCTAGGAACAGTTTACAATACTAAACAAGGATGGGGCAATCTTTGCTAGTCAAGTAGGGAAAAATAGAAAAAGACAGTTTGCATAAAATAGTGTATGATAGATAAGAGGTGTGCTACGTGAAAAAATTAACACATTTAAATGAAGAAGGCAGAGCGAAAATGGTGGATGTTAGCGAAAAGCCTGAGACTACTCGTACAGCCATTGCCCATTCAAGTATTGAAGTAAGTCAACAACTTTATGAACAGATTACCAATAATCAAATGAAAAAAGGGGATGTCCTCGCTGTTGCACAAGTGGCGGGCATTATGGCCGCTAAAAAGACGTGGGATATCATTCCGATGTGTCACCCGATCCCTTTAAAAGGAATTGACCTTTCCTTTAACTGGTTACAGGAAGACAATAGATGGATTTTAAATATTCAATCTACGGTGAAAACAAAAGGTCATACAGGGGTGGAGATGGAGGCACTGACAGCGGCCTCAGTTGCCGCCCTTACCGTGTATGATATGTGTAAAGCTGTGGATAAAGGCTTGATTATAGGTAAAACCTACCTGATTGAAAAAACAGGCGGAACGTCAGGCCGCGATTATAGAAGATAAAGTCGAACAAGACTTCAGACTAAAATAAACTGCTCCATCCGATGGAATAAAAATACTCTGTTTAAGGGGGTTGAACGATGAACGAAGATTCGATGAAAATTCCTCAGGCAACGGCAAAACGTTTGCCACTTTATTATCGTTTTATTAAAAATTTGCATGCATCGGGAAAGCAACGTGTTTCCTCTGCGCAATTAAGTGAAGCTGTTAAGGTAGATTCGGCCACCATTCGCCGAGACTTCTCCTATTTTGGCGCTCTCGGGAAAAAAGGGTATGGCTACAATGTCAACTATTTATTAAACTTCTTTGCGAAAACCTTAGATCAGGACGAGTTAACAAAGGTCGCTTTAGTAGGGGTGGGGAATCTTGGTACTGCTTTTTTGAATTATAACTTTTTAAAAAATAATAATACCAAAATCGCCATGGCCTTTGAGGTCGATCCTGAAAAAATTGGTACAACCATTAGTAATGTGCCTATTTATGACTTAGCTGAGCTTGAAGATCAATTAAATAAGGAAGCCGTGACGGCCATCATTTTAACCGTTCCTTCTCATGTTGCCCAACAGGTGACAGATCGACTGGTCAAAACAACCGTGAAAGGGATTTTGAATTTTACCCCAGCAAGATTGACGGTTCCGCCATCTATTCGTGTTCATCACATTGATCTTGCGGTAGAATTGCAGTCGCTTATTTACTTTTTGAAAAATTATCCCACTCCTGACACGGAAATTTCACAAGAAGTGGAGCCAGAGGATAGATAATTTATGCTAAATCGGCTAAAATGAGTAGTATAAAAGGAGGTGGGCGCAAATGGGTGCAGGATGGGGAAGTATACTCATCATCGCATTTGTTGCAGTCTTAATATTTGGCCCGAAAAAATTACCCGAGCTTGGAAAGGCAGCAGGGAATACGTTGCGTGAATTCAAAAATGCAACAAAGGGGCTAGCGGAGGAAGAAGACAAGGACAAGAAAGACGCCGACCGTTGATGGGATGAAAAATTGTGATGAATCAGAATGATAACATGAGCATTCTCGAGCATATAGAGGAATTAAGAAAACGGCTGATGATCATCGTCGCTTTCTTCGTATTGGCTTCAATCATTGGTTTCTTTCTTTCACAGCCTTTGATTCGTTTCCTGCAGGATGCGAGTGCTGTGCAAGAATTAGTGATGAATGCCTTTAAACCAACAGATCCTTTTAAGGTATATATGCAAATGACCTTTTTGATCGGGATTCTCCTTACTTCGCCTGTGATTTTATACCAGCTTTGGGCGTTTATTAGTCCGGGTTTACTGGCAACGGAAAGAAGGGCGACCCTAAGCTATATTCCAGCTTCCGTTCTGTTATTTTTGGCAGGGATTTCCTTTTCTTATTTTATCTTATTTCCGTTTGTGATTCGGTTTATGTTGAATCTTTCAGGTAGTATGGGCATTGAAACCACGATCGGGATCAATGAATATTTTCAATTTCTATTCCAAATCACCATTCCATTTGGACTGCTTTTTCAATTGCCTGTGGTGATTTTATTTCTGACAAGACTAGGGATTATTACCCCGCAATACTTGTCTAAAATTCGTAAATACGCGTATTTTGTGTTATTGGTGATTGCCGCTTTTATTACCCCGCCAGATGTATTATCTCATATGATGGTAACCGTACCTTTACTTATTCTTTATGAAATAAGTGTCTGGATTTCCAAGATTGGTTATAGAAAAGCACAGAAAGCCAAGCAAAGAGCGGAGCAGGAGCTAGAATAAAAACAGGGTAGCTGATGTAAAATGTACCCTATAGAGTAGACACTAAAAAAGTCTATCTATAGGGTACACTTTAATGTGGCCGCCCTGTTTTTTTATTCCCATATTCCGCGCCCCTTTAAAAGCCTAAAATCTTTTTTTGCAGGAATTCCCCCACGTCCTATCGAAGGGTAAGGGTATGAATACCGTGGGGTGATTGCAATGAATAATCCAATTCCGCAGATT
>NZ_BORB01000050.1:0-25634 GCF_018332955.1 Lederbergia ruris | reverse complement strand
CACATTTACTACTATTTAACGGTGAGAGTTTTCGTTATAAAGAATCATTAATACAGCAATAATTGGAGGCGACAAGTGGCATGCATTTTTAAATGCCATTTCATACATTTTTTACTTGCCAAATACAGAAGATACCCTTCAGAAAAATTGTTGATTAATGGTGTTACCTTTTCTAATTGATGGTTGCATTTATCAGAGGGCCCCACTTGATTTTCAAGGAATATCTCAATTCTCCTTTCACGATTAATTCCATAAAAATCAATTCTTTTTCCACCTACCCTTTCCTCAATTTTAATCTGGTCAACAGAAATTCCAATTAGTTCCTCAATAACCCTTGGGTACTTTTTCAAATAAAGTGTTAAAATAGCTTCCTCTTTTCTACCTTTACTCATTCTCTAACTCCTTTGCTCGAGATTCTAAATTAGCAACAAGTTGACTTAATGGCATATCTAAGACCTTCGCTATGTTCCAAACCTTATCCAAAGTAGGTGCCTTTCTGGTTCCATTTTTGATACGTGATAGAAGTCCAGCCGTTACTCCCGCTTCGGTTGCTAACTTGTTTTGACTGATCCCCTTCTTTATGCGGTATTGCTCCACCAATTCTACAAACACTTTATTGATTTCATGTGAACTCATCATATTGATCTCTCCTTCTTAATAACTATCAACCAGTATAGACACAAGTCGGAACTCCTATTCTTCTTAACTCCCTTTTTTTATTTTACAAATTATCAGTATGGCTTATTTTCTACACTTTTATACCATTACTTATAGTCAAAAGTAGTGTTTTTTTGACTATAAGGTATTAATTTTCTCATTTTCCACCATAAATGGACGGAGAGTAATAGCCTATCCTATAACGTCTTCCTATATAAATGATAGAAAACAAGAATATAAAGCAAAAGGAATATTCGAAAAGCTACCACTTAGTTTTACCATGGGAAATCATTCAGCGGGTTTTTCAGTGTGGATGGGACAGGGGAATTTGACTGATAGTTTTTCGGTATTAAAACTGGATTAATACCTACTTCACGGAGTAACGCTAGTCGACTTTTAAAAGTCCCCGTTGACATTTTTTTAAGTGGTGTATCAATACTGTTGGAACTCACTTGTTTGAGGAATTCAATTAGTTTTAATTTGTCTTTAGTGGGCAAAGCAGAGGATTTTAACTTTTTTCGAGCTGCGTCAATTTTGTAGAAGTCACCGGGGTGATAAATCTGGGACATATACTTTCTAAAATAGTCCTTGTAAACATCTTCTTTTAGATATGCAACCAGTTTTCTTGGTCGTTGATTCTTTTCCTTTTTTTTCTCCATATAATAGAGATGGTCCTCCATGACATGAATTTCATAACGGATGACATCTCTTTCGTAGTCTTCAATTTTTTCACCCTTTGCTTCCCGCTCCTCCGATTTCAAATACACCATGCTCTCAATAGAGTTAGATGAATGATAGACCGTTGTTTCATACGGTACGAAAACTCCATTCGCTAATTTACCCAAGTATTTCCTTTGAAATCCATAGGACTTTGTTTGCTTCTTGTAAAGGTCCATCAGCAACATTCGAATGTTTTTGTCCTTGATTGGTACATCATACCTGAAGTCAATTCTAAGAAGAATATGTTCCTTGTAATGGCTTGTATACCCAAATACATTCCAAAGGATATACTTCAATTCCTTCTCAATTGATTCATAGTCCGCTTCTGTAATGTTCGGCTTTCCTATGAGTTTTATTGCATCAACAACCATATATAGTTTCCATTGACCATTACCAGAGTTGGAAATACTCATTGTAACGCTTGGAAACTTTCCTTCAAAATACTTGTTTACATCCGTATACTTGATTTCAAATCTCTTCTGCAAATCTTGTACTTCTTGATAATGAAGCGGAATGTATAATTTAAAAGTGTGAATCATTTCTTATCCTCCTTAGAGCAATCTTGGGAAGCAAGGAAACCTGTTGTATCAAGGGTTCTCTATTACTTTTTTGTTCCCATTCCGATTATATTTATTTCTTCTTACCAACCCTTTCTGCAAAAGAAATAGGGTTAAAGTCGTATTCCTGACATTAAATTGGCTTGTTGATACAAGTATAATAGCTCTAAGAAAACCATCATAAAACATCCTAATGTCTTACCTCGTCCTAGCCCAAACATAAAAACTAAACTGATAAAGTCATGACAAATTGTCAACTCAAGAACAATTTGTCATGATATGCTATTCATGTAGTCATAAAAAAACAACTTCACCACCCACATTCGCTACAGCTACAACTCCAGCTATATCTACAAACTATCTTTCTTGCAAAGACCTTATCATCATCTTTCATCGTATTCCTTACAATTCAAACATCACTTAAATTCTAGCGAACAGATTTCTCCCATATCTCAGCAAAGTAAACCATATAAATTGGAGGTATCCCCTATGGAAAGTTCCACAATAAATAATTCCTCGAATGAAAAAAAAGAAGAATCCAACAATCTAAAATCGCAAGTATCAAACGAAGCCATTTCTGAGAGTATTGACACTATTGCTTTCTACTTATTTGAAGCAATCAAACGTAAATCTAATCATCAATTTCAGAAAAAGGGAGCATAAGTCTGAAAAAAGACAAAGAGATTACCGGAGTATATAATCGTTATAAAAGGTGGTGTAGTACAGAAAAGACATCATGCAACTTCAAGATGGAATTGCTTTTAAACAAATAGAATAGGAAGGTGCCAAAAAATGGGTAACACAAAAATGATCATTGGAATATATATGAGAGTTTCTACAGGAAAACAAGTAGAACATGGTTTCTCCTTAGATGCTCAAAAAGAAGAAGGTACTCAATTTGCTTACAGATTATTTGGTGAAAATATCACTATTGAGTATTATGTTGATGAAGGAATTAGTGCAAAGAGTACAAAGGGACGAACTGATTTAAAAAGGATGATGAAAGATGTTGCAACAAAGAATTTAGATGCAATTATCACATATAAGGTGAGCAGACTAAGTCGTTCACTTTCAGATTCTCTAAAACTCGTTGAGGAAATTCACAAAGAAAAAGTAAGATTTATAAGTATTAAGGAAGGAGAGTATGGTACACCCCACGGGAATTTACAATTTAACATTTTAGCTTCCGTGGCACAGTATCAAAGGGAGGAACTCGCTGAAAATGTACAATTTGGAATGAGCCAAAGAGCCAGAGAAGGAAAATGGAACGGTGGTCAAGTATTAGGTTACAAAACTGTTGAGAAGGAATTGGTTGTAATACCAGAGGAAGCTGAGACAGTAAAGCTGATCTTTGATAAGTACGTAAATGAGAGTTGGGGGACAAAGAAGATTGCCAATTACCTCAATTCTATTGGGAAACGGACAAAAAAAGGAAAGACCTTTGCTGTAGTTTCTGTTTCAACGATTCTTGACAACCCTGTCTATAAAGGATACGTAAGATTCAATCAAGTAATTAACTGGGAAACAAATCGAAGAAAAGGGAAAAACCCTGATTATATAATTGCTAAAGGAATCCATGAACCAATAATTGATGAAAAAACATGGGACAAAGCTGCAGACCTAATTGAAAAACGTCGGACAGGCACTCCTAGACAATACTCAGGAACATTTCCATTAACAAGCATTGCTAAGTGTCCAGAATGTGGCTCCTACATGACCAGTATGTATGGAGCAAAACGCAAGGATGGAACTAAAAAAAGATACTATGCTTGTGGGCAGTATCATAACAAAGGAAGATCAGTTTGTAATCCTAACCTCATTGATGCCGATTGGCTAGAAAAGGCAGTTTTTGAAAGACTAACTCAGGCATTACAAACTGATTCAATCATTGAAAAGATTACTCAGCAAATGAACAATCTCATTGAACAACACCCTAAGTATACTGAACAATCAAAGGAGATAAAAATACTCCAAACTCAAATTAAGAATCTTGAAGCAGCAAAGAAACGAATTCAGAACTCAGTGGAAATGGGTACTGGTATTTACACTGAAGATGAGGCTGTAGAACGAATGAATGAAATCCGTACTGAAATAAACGAGTTAAAAAATAGGATTTTCGCCCTGACAGAACACCAATTAAAAAAAGATACATCCATCAAGTCAGTTACACCTGAATTCATACGCCAACAACTTCAAGAGTTTCTTGATCTATCGACATATTTGGAACCACTAGAATTTAGACAACTACTTGTAGCATCAATTGAAAAAATAGAAGCTAAGAAAAAGACTTTGAAAAAAATCCACTTTTCCTTCATTGCACATTTACCTCATGAAGAATCGAGTGATTCGATTCCTTCATTTATTAAAAGATATAGTATACGATATAATAAACCTACCCCTTTAATCGCAAAGGGTTTATATTTTACCCCAAATCATTACCTATTTATGATAAGGTTCCCCCCTATTAATCCTGAACCCCCGATACACCTGCTCCAACAACACCAATCTCATCAACTGATGCGGAAAGGTCATTTTGGAAAATGAGAGTGCGTAGTTGCTACGCTCCTGAACTTCCTTGCTCAGCCCCAAGGAACCGCCGATGATAAAGGCAATTTTACTTTTGCCGTAGGTGGCGAGTTCGTCCATTTTTTGGGCGAGTTGTTCGGAGGTGAGCATGGCGCCGTTGATTTCTAGGGTGATGACGTAGGTGTCTTGGGATATATGGGCGAGGATGCGCTCTCCTTCTTTGCGTTTGACCAATTCCATGTCTGCTTCACTTAGGTTTTCGGGTGCTTTTTCATCGGCGACTTCGATGATGTCGACTTTGGCGTAGGCATTTAAGCGTTTTAAGTACTCTTGAATACCTTGCTTCAAGTATTTTTCTTTCAGTTTTCCAACAGAGATGATGGTGATTTTCATTTCGTTCGTTCCTTTGCTTTTCAATTCAATGCGAGCCCTTGCTTCATCGCATTCTCTTTCCTTCTAGTGTAGCAAAAACGTGACTTGTTTCCTACTTCCTTTCTAGCTGACATGGCCCATCCTGTTCTTTTCACTTAGGTGTTTGGTTGTTTTTTCCCTTCATTTAAGCCATCAGGCTAAATTTTCAGTTATACTTGGTTAGAAAATAAGCGATTTTTCTAATAAATAGATGGATTGAAACAAGGAAAGGGGTACTATATGCGCAAGTTGAAAATTTTTGGTTGTTTCCTATTCACTGCCCTGCTGATCCTTGGGGGATGTTCCAATAATGGGAATGAAAAGGAAGCCGCTAATAAGGAAAAAGAGAAGCAAACGGAAGGAGTAGAAAATACACAACCAGGTAAAGAGGTTGTTTCGACAGCCGAAGAACCTGGGGAAACCGAGCAACCTGACGAGGAGTTTCGCAAATATTTTACCGAGGACCCAGAAGAGATGGTGCAATTGGAGCCAGGCCCCTATAGTGGCGACAATTATGATCTGGAAGCGATCAAAAAAGAGATCGATCAATTTCCTCAGGGAGAAACACCGGAAGACTATTATTACCGACTTGTTGCTCTTGTAGCAGAGGATTATCGCTTCTTTTATGAAGCGATGCAAGATGTGGACACTGATTACGAAGATCCGTCTGCACATCCAGATGGCGAGTTAGGCACCCCACCAGAAACCGCCAGTAAACAACTCAATGTGCAAATTTTATTTGATGCCAGTGGTAGTATGCGCGCCGAGATCGGCGGCAAAAGTAGAATGGCCTTGGCAAAAGAAGCCGTGAATGACTTTGTTAAAGAGCTGCCAGAAGAGGTGAACGTTTCTTTACGGGTTTATGGGCATAAAGGAACCGGCAGTGATGCGGATAAGGAGTTATCATGTAGTAGCTCAGAGGTTATTTATCCGCTTGGGGCTTTTGAACAAAAGAAGTTCTCGAAAGCATTGGATCAATTTGACCCCGCTGGTTGGACTCCTCTTGCAGCCTCTATTGAAGCAGCGATGGATGATCTGAAAGATGAAACTGGTGAGAATGTAGAGAATATTATTTATGTTGTCAGTGATGGTGTGGAAACCTGTGATGGCGACCCGGTGAAAGCAGCAGAAAGGCTCAATCAGTCCGATATTCAAGCGATCGTAAATATCATTGGCTTTGATGTTGATGATGCGGGACAGAAAGCCTTGAAAAAAGTCGCAAAAGCGGGGAAAGGCGAATACGCCACGGTTCGTTCGCAACAGGATTTTCAAAAGTTTTTTGAGCAAGAAAAGCAAGCTTTACGAGAGGAATGGCAGGAATGGTCTAATAAAAATAATAGTCAATATGTTCAATCGCAACATGAAAGAGTCGATGAACTATTAGAGATCGAAAAAAGGGCGACCGACTTAACCAAGATAGAAGAAGAGCATCTAGACGAGCTGGTGGCCTATTGGAATGAAACATTAAGTGAAGAGGAGTCTAAGCAAAAAATCCTTGCGATTCATGCTGGTAAAAGAGAAAGGACGCTCAGAAGTTATGCCTTTAAAACAGCCGTTGCTTACCGGGATCAGCTAAGATCTAAAGGATTGGAGATAAGAGACCAAGTGCGCAATAAAGCACGCGAAGAAAGAGATCGATTGAAGGAAGAATAAAGAGCCGCGGCAAATGCCTGCAGAATGACAAGCTTCTGCCCTAGTTATTGTGTGCCATCCTCTGAATGTTTTCAGATGGTGGCACCAATTCTTTAATTCGGCTCCATATGAACATGGACATCGTAAACCCCGTACTTTTCGATCATAACATTTTCTACACGGCTCGCTATATCGTGGGCGTCATGAATATTTAAATTCTCATTAACCAGAATTATCACATCGATGACTTCATTATTCCCATAATTTCTCCCTTTGATTTCCTGGATTCCCTTCACTCCATCGACCTTGGCGATGACGTCGTGATAATGTTGAATTTTATCTTCATCGAATCCATCTGAAAGCTCATGAGACGCCCCTTTAAAAATATCCCAAGCTGTTTTACAAATTAATAGTCCCACAATGATGGCTGTTACTGTATCAAGCCACGCCATATTGAATTGAGAACCGAAGATGCCAATCGAAATTCCTATACTTACCCACGCATCGGAAAGATTATCTTTTGCTGCTGCCATAACCGCTTTACTATTAATTTTATTCGCTAATTTTTTATTGTAACGATAAATAAAATACATGGCTAGTGCTGAAAAAACACCTACATACCCTGCCAGCATATCTGGAGCGACTTTTTCCTCCTGAAACATGGAAGTGATGGCATCCCGCAATACTTGTATACCAACGGCTAACATGATAAAAGAAGCGATCATCGAGGATATGGATTCACTTTTCCAATGGCCATATCGATGATCTTGATCAGGTGGTCTTCGCGATAACTTGAGTCCAATAAGGACGGCAATAGAGGCAATAATATCGGTTGTATTGTTTAGACCATCTGCTTTTAAAGCAGTGGAGTCACTCATATAGCCAAAAATCAATTTTAAGATGGAAAGACAAATATAAGCCATAATGCTAATGATGGCTCCTCGTTCTCCTAATTTAAGATTTTTGTACTTTTGCTCATCCATCTTCGTCCCTCCTCACCAAGCGCTTGTATCCATCATACTGAATGAACTACGAGTGGGTCTATAGAAACCTTTTTATCTGGCTCTATGTTAGTGAGTGATAGGCAAGTAAGTTGCCTCAAGCAAAAATCCCCTACTCACAATGGAGCCCGCTCAAAAGAATGATCACAGTCATTTTTCCTTTGTCGGCAATCCCCATCTATCCACAACCTGAATAGAGTTACCCACAGGATAACTTTTTACCTTTTACACACAGGTTACGAACAAGTTATACACAATAGTTATCCACATATTCACAGATACTATCCACATTTCGTGATTAGAATATTAGTTCCCTACAAGATATGCTGCCTCGTTTCGACAATATTCACAGGTTGTTGATAAATCTCTCCCTGTTTGCAGCTTCTCCATAATCGGTGCTGTTTCACATTCATCGACAATTACATCTAAAGCTAATTCTACATGCTCTTCACAGCAATAAACCTTCATAAAAGCCCGCCCTCCTTGGTTTTAGCACGAATTAAAATTCATTATCTTTTGACTGGAATTCCCTTAATCCATTCTTTGTTTTTTGTATTTTAAACACTTTTTTCGACAAAATCATATGACTAGGTTATCCACAAGTGAGTATACCATATCTTTTTTATCATGAAAAAACAGGAAAGCGATCCTTGCCTTCCTGTTCTCCACTTATCCACATTTACATTCTTGACTCATCTGTTAATTTTAGCGTCACTTCGTTCAGTTTTCCGCCTCTGTAATATTTCACTTTCATCGAGTCGCCGACACTTTTCTCAGTATAAAGGTGTTTTCGTAATTGAAGAATGTCATCTACCTTTTCTCCATCAAGTTCCACGATAACATCCAATTCTTTTAGGCCTGCACTTTCTGCTGGAGAATTCGGCACAACGGATTCAATCATTACGCCTTCTTGGACGTCTTTAGGCAATTTTAGTGTTTGCTGTTGATGATAGGCCGCCACTTCATTGACGTTTCGTAATGTAACTCCCATTGAAGGACGTTTGACCTCTCCAAATTTCTCCAAATCCTCAATTATTGGGATCACATAGTTAATCGGGATGGAGAAACCAATCCCTTCTACGGCACTTTCGGCAATCTTCATCGAGTTAATGCCGATCACTTGGCCGCCAATATTCACTAAAGCTCCCCCACTATTTCCTGGGTTAATCGCGGCATCTGTTTGAATAACCTCTGCTTGCCAATCCGGAATGCCGTCCTTATTAATATCAACTGGGACTGTTCGATTCACACCAGAAATGATTCCTTGGGTAACCGATCCGGAAAATTGCAATCCGAGTGGGTTTCCAATTGCGATAACAGGTTCACCAATCTTCAGAGCATCTGAATCACCAAATTCAGAGATCATCTTATCGGAAATATCTTTCGCATCCACTTGCACAACCGCAAGATCTGTCCAGACATCCGTTCCGCGTAATTCCGCCGGAAGCTTTGTCCCATCAGCTAAAGTAACTTCTAATTGCGAGGCCCCTTCCACAACATGATGGTTCGTCACGATATAGACAACATCTTCCGCCTTTTTATACATGACGCCAGAGCCCACTCCCGCTTCCTGGCTCTCAGTCGTAGACCAAAAACTAGAAGTTTGGATGTTCGTAATCCCCACAACGGAATTGGCGGTTTTTTCGACTGCAGCCGTGACGTCTGATGTCACATCAAGGGAAACATTCTTCGAAGGAGCATTGCCTTGATTTTTTTGTGTCGTTTCGACACTTGTTTGCCCATTTAAATTGGTGACATTAGGATAAATCAACACAACTAGTAGTGCACCAATGATTCCGCCAATCAGGCCCATCAAAAAGCTTGAGCCTTTTCCCCTTTTTCGATATTGGTTCGGGCTGTGATCATCGTAATACCCCACAGACAACATTCCTTTCCATAAACTCTTCTATTTAGTTTGGCTTTTCTTCCTTATATTATAATCTAAAATGCAAACTTTCAAAAAGGAATCGTCTCCCACAATGTATATATATATGTTCCCATATTGTTTTCAACAAAAACCAAAAGCTTATCGGAAAATACATGGATGAAACCTTAGAAGTCCGAGATTACTAAGACTTAGTATCTTGATTTTAGGTGGGTTTTTATGAGTGATGCTTACGTCCTGCAGGCCTCCGGTTGTTTACTGGAATGGTACATTTTTTCCATAAAAAAAGTATCCCGCAGCCATTTGTCGACTTTCGAGATACTTTTATTCTTCCTATAAACTAGACCGCCGTTAATTTCGTTGGGGTGCTAGGGTCGGTATCCAATAATTTAAATTGGCTGCCAACCGGCATACCTTGTTCTTCTAATGTTTGTTGGACACTCATACGAGCTAAATCCTTCATATTATTATCCAAGCTTAGATGGGCTAAATAAATTCCCTTCGTCCGCTCCCCGATGCAATCACACATCGCCAACGCCGCATCTTCATTTGATACATGGCCGACATCACTTAAAATTCTGCGTTTTATATTCCATGGATATCTTCCCATTCTTAACATTTGCACATCATGATTGCTTTCGAATATGTACATATCTGCGTTCGCAATTGTGCCTTTCATCCGATCACTGACATAACCTGTATCCGTAATTAATACGAGCTTTTTATCCCCTAAATGAAAGCTATAAAACATCGGGTCTACCGCATCATGGGATACACCGAAGGATTCAATCTGTAACGAACCGAAGCTTTTCACTGTTTCCATTTCAAAGATAAACTTTTGATCGGTCGCAATCGTCCCTAACTGGCGCTCCATTGCTTTCCATGTCTTTTCATTCGCATAAATCGGTAAGTTATATTTACGAGCCATAATTCCGACCCCTTTTATATGGTCGGAATGCTCGTGTGTGACGAGAATGGCATCCAAATTAGCGGGATCTCGTCCAATTTGCTGAAATAATTTATCCATTTGTTTTCCACTTAATCCTGCATCTACAAGAATGGAATGGTCTTCCGTTTCTATATAAGTGGCATTTCCGGTGCTCCCACTTGCGAGTACACTAAACTGCATTGACATTCCCTTCACTCCAATAACGTTTTCTCCTTGTCCGGCTTCCCTTGTATCACGGTTCCTTCATAAGCATTCACAAGCATGTCCATCCGTTCCCCATCTTTTTCTACAAGAACATGCCAAGTCGGTGTTAATACTTGCGTTGCTTCCATATTGACAAGTGTATAATAGCCAAGTTTCACATCAATGATTTCACTGTCGGATATGGCCCCTCGATGATAAAGAGCTTCTACTGCACGAATCGGCAGGAGCACTTCTTCTTCTTCATCACTGATCGATTTGATCGGATCTAACATAGTCTGATCATAAGACGTAACTTCTCCATCCTCATTTAAATGAAAAATGATATGTGCACTCTGATTCATAAAGATAAATTTGCTTTCCACTTGCTGGTAATACGTAATCGAATTGTCCTCTTTATCATATTCCCAAAATGCGTATTGCTCTCCATTTAAAACATTCTCTTCCACAAACTTGTCTAAATCTAAAAATTTATCAAAGTCCTCAATTGGGAACGACTTTTTTAACTGACTGTGAATGATGGTCCCATCTTCCAATTGAATATGTTGATCTTTTAAACCTTTGAACATTTCTTTCGTAAAAGTCATCGTGTCCGCACTTAAATAATGATCCTTTACCGTTTCGTTTGGTAAGTCTCCATATTCGATTCCATCCGCTTTCAACCTCTCCTCTAAGGTGGTATCTGCGGTCACTTCATACTGCTCTCTTTTGACCTGTAATTGTGTGAGTAAGAATATATCTAGGATGAGAAAAGCGATGATAAAGATGGTTTTAATTCTGCCCCAATCCATCTGGATCCCTCCCCACTTCTTCCATGTCAAAAGGCAACCAAGCGCCCCCATATAAATAGTACCAAGTCGGCTCCAATACCACTAAATTATCATCTGTTGTATCTAGGGAAAGTCGATAGCCAAGCACTAGATCCTGTAAAAGCTTTGGATTAAATCCCTTATCTGAAAGCAAATACTCAAGAACTGTTTCACCAGCAGGAAGTTCTACTTTTGTCTGGGAAGGCAGGGAAATCGTTAATGTAAAGTAAGGTCGCTTGTATTCAGATACTTCCTCTTCGCCCCAATTTTGTGTCACCACAGTCATCCCATTTTCGTTAAACACAGGATAATTATCCACAAATAAACGGAAGGTAAGTTTCTTTTCATATACAGACATTTCAGCATAACGATAATCATCTGTCCAGCCACCATGTTCATTCACAAAATCAATACCTTGCTTCAGGATCTCTGCTTGACTTTTCTCCACATGAACACCGGAATCTGGCCGTGGATTGACAAATTTTAACACGCCCGTTAGGAAGTCCACATTCATCATACTTCTATCATCTGTATATTGCTCTCCATTCGCAATATCGTCACGACGCACTTTACTCGGGTCCCGGAAAAGCGCATTTTTAAATTTACTAGGATTAATCGGTTCGGAATAATACTTACATCTTGTCATTTCAACTTTATTTTTCGGAACGTAGAGCAGCCGCAGGTCGGGCAATTCGATCTCCTGATATTCTATAAATTGCTCTAAATTCTGCTCCATTTCAGCAAACATACGCTCTAAGCGATCAGGGTTAATATGACTTTCATATACCCGGTTATCTTCTATCGAAATAAAATAGACAGATGAACCATCTTTCGATACCTCAGGAGATAGGATGACAATATGGTCAAAGGAAGCATTGGGTGAAGGATCTTCCACTTGAATAACCCCTTTGTACACTTCGAAAGGCACTTTACTTGGATAGTCAATCACAATCCGATCATTGGCATTCAGCAATTCTTGAATTTGCTTAGGCTTTCGGGTCTGTCCATTCCCAATATCATAAAAGTTCCATGAGCTAATTTCCTTTATAGTTGATTGAATGATCCCTTTATTTTGCGAGCCATAATGGACATCGTCCACATGATAGAGAATACGATTTGGCTTAATCAACGCGGTCGTATCTTTTGGATCTGCAATCATGATACTATGAACATTACTCGGGTCCAAAAATTCATACTTAGGTTGATACGTCCATAAGCTCCACGTCAGTATGATACTTAAGCCGACTAGTAGAAACAGCACTATTGATTTTAACGTTTCATATTTCACAACCAATCATCCTCTTGTACAGGGTCATATGGCAATGTAAAGATAATGGTCGTCCCTTTTCCTTCTTGACTCTTCGCCCATATATCCCCGCCATGAACACCGATAATTTCCTTGGCAATGGCAAGACCAAGCCCTGTACCACCGAGCTGCCTTGTCCGAGCACGATCGACCCGATAAAATCGTTCAAACACTTTATTGAGATTATCCTTAGGGATGCCAATCCCTTGGTCACTAATACTTACCTCAATATGGTCATCAAGCAATTTTACCCGAAAAGTGATGGTTCCCCCTTCAGGAGAATACTTCAAAGCATTCGAAATGATATTATCAATCACTTGTGTGAGTTTATCTTCATCAATCTCTACATATACAGATTCTTTCGGTAGCAGACGTTTAAAGTAAACATATTTTTCCTTCGTCATTTCAAAGCGATCAATGATTTGGTTAAGAAAGGAGATAAAGTTGACCCAACCGGGATTAATGGTAAAATTCCTGCTATCCATTCTCGATAAATCTAAGAGATCATTCACCAGACGAATCATCCGCTCTGTCTCATTACGTGTCACATCTAAAAAGCGTGGTCCTAATTCATCATCCTTTATCGCCCCATCTGATAAAGCTTCTAAATAACTTCTCATCGTCGTTAAAGGAGTCCGTAATTCATGGGAAACATTGGATACAAACTCTCTGCGCTCACGATCTAATTTTTCTTGCTCTGTCACATCATGCAAAACAACAATGAGACCATTGACAAATCCTGTCTCTCTTTGGATGACAGACATGTTCGCCCGTAAAATAAACTGGCTTTCTTTTGTACTATAATCTAATACAATCGATTCTTGCTCAGCGAGTAAATCATCAAAACTATAATCCTCTTCTAGTTCCAATAACTCTGTAATCGGTTGGGAAAGAACTGTTTCACGTGAAACATCCAGCATTTCCGCTGCCCGCTCATTGATTAAAATTACTCTTCCCTTACGATCTGTCGCAATAACCCCATCTGTCATAAAAGAAAGAACGGAGGATAATTTTCTTCGCTCTCCTTCTGTTGTCGCTTGCGCCTCTTGTAATCCTTTCGTTAAATGGTTAAAGGATTGAGCCAATAGACCGATCTCATCATTGCCATATACACGAACTTTGCGGGAAAAGTTCCCCTTTGCCATGGCTGTCGCCTGCTTTTTCATATCGGCAATCGGCCTTGTAATCATGCGCGCTAATAAAATCCCTAGTAGTGCGGTAATGAACATGGCAATTAATGTACCTGTAATAAAAATATTATTAATTTCATTTAGCTGTTCAAAAACGGTCTCAATTTTCGCAACCAAAAGGATGGCCCCGACCACTTCTCCATTGGTTGTGATTGGAGAGGTCACAACCCAAATTCGCCCCTCCGATTTCTTGTCAAACTGAATTTTATCTAGATCTTCCCCAGAGGAAATCGTTCTTTTGACCATCATATTCTGTATTTTTTGCCCAACAATCCCTTGATTATCAGGATCAGATGAACCGATAATCACACTGCGATTATTGATAACTTGAACTTCCGCTATATCGGTTGCGGTAAAGTCGAAGAGGATATTTCTAATTTCATCTTCAAGTGGAGGAACATCTTCCCCTGTACGGTCTTTATTCATCTCTTCTTTAATATTGTATTCTAACAAAGGGATACGCCCTTTTATCCCATTTTGAAAGTTCTCCACTAATCGATCTTCCAATTTCCCTACAAAATACACACCAATGATTTGCATGGCAATAAGGATTAAGAGCACATAGATCAGGACAAATTTAATGTGAATGGAACGAAAAAAACTAACCTTGCGCATGAATCCTACTCCTGCTCAGGAGTTCGCAAATAATAACCGACTCCTCTTCTTGTCACGATCCACATGGGATGGCTTGGATTATCCTCTACCTTTTCACGTAACCTTCTTACTGTTACATCCACCGTCCGAACATCTCCAAAGTAATCATAGCCCCAAACGGTTTGGAGTAGATGTTCTCTCGTCATGACTTGGCCAATATGTTTTGCCAAATAATGGATTAACTCAAATTCGCGATGGGTTAACTCAATGGTTTCTCCATTCTTCGTCACGACATAAGCGTCTGGATGAATGGTTAAAGCCCCAACCGTAATTTCGTTACTTCCTTCTTCCTCTGTACTCTGCACCTGTGTATGACGACGTAAGTTTGCTTTCACCCGAGCAATTAACTCCCTTGTACTGAAGGGTTTCGTCACATAATCATCTGCCCCTAATTCAAGGCCTAATACCTTATCAATTTCCGAGTCTTTCGCTGTTAACATGATGATCGGCATATCATATTTCTTGCGCACTTCACGACAAACTTCCATTCCATCCCGATTCGGAAGCATAATATCTAATAGAATCATATCCGGCTTCATTTCTTCGACAAGTTGCAAAGCCTCTTCTCCGTCATAAGCACACTGAACAGTAAATCCTTCCTTCTTGAGGTTAAACTGTAAAATATCGGCAATGGGCTTCTCATCATCTACAACTAATATCTTTTTATCCATACCTCATCTCCCTTTCGTTATTTAAGTAATGGCATACAGACCCAGAAGAAAATCAGCTGTTTCTGGGGTAAAAATTTATTTAATTAAGAAAATGTCCTCTCTCACAACCATATAGGAACATTGGATAAGTCAAAGTTGGTCCAGCACTAACTATATTCTTAGAAAAGTCATTCATTCCTTTTGTTTAAGTTCCGGATATCCCATTTATTTTACCATATGAAAAGAGACAGGTCCAAAGGAGTTCGTCACTCGTTAGGATCTGTCCCTTTATACTTTTGGTAAAAGTTCCACTCTTTACCAAACTATTTTATAGATAACTTAATGGATTTTGCAGGCTTCCATTTTTATAAACTTCGAAATGAAGATGAACGCCGGTTGCAAATCCAGTCGAACCCATAATTCCTAATGGGGAACCTTTTTCTACCTTTTCTCCAGCTGAAACGCTAATCGAATCCATATGGGCATAAACGGTACGGAAACCATTTTGGTGATCGATGACTACTTTATTTCCGTATCCGCCATCGTCCCAGCCTGCTGATTCGACAACACCGTTATCTGCTGCTTTAATGGTGCGATTGTCAGGACGCGCGATATCAATTCCTTTGTGCAGAGAACCCCAACGTTGGCCCATTTCACTAGAGATATAGCCTCCATTGGTAGGCCAAGCAAATGTGCCTGATCCGCGAGCGGGAATGACTTTCGTTCCTTTTTCAATCATTTCTTTCACTGGTTCTTTAATCCGTGTTTCCTTTTTCGTTTCTTTCTTCGTTTGGCTTCCATTTTCTTCTACAATATTATATAAAAAACCACTTTTTCCATTTTGGCCTTCTTGTTTTGTCTTTGTTTCACCTTTTGGCATCTCATCATTTTCAATGACTTCTTTCTCAAATGGAACCGATTCTTCTTGATATAATTCCTTTTCTACCAAAACATGAAGCAATGGCTTTGTCTCAAGAGTTTGTAGCTTTTGACCAATTTGTAAAACCGTATCCGCTGTAATGCCTTCATTTAGCTCCATTAAATCTTTTGCGGATAGGTCATACTTTTCCGCAATTGACTCCAGAGCTTCCCCTACTTGAACCTCATGTTGCTTTTCCTCTAATGTACCCTTTTGCAGAAATTCCACAGCATCCTTTTCTACCAATATGTCTTTTGGATCAACAGCTTTCTCTTGGAAGCTTATATCCTCTTTGATCTTGATGTTGGTGATCGCTGACTCATCTGCTTTCAACTCAGTGGCTAAATCCTTCCGTTCTTGTCGTTCTTGATAATCTTGCCACTCATCTTCTGTCACATATTTTTGTTGTAAATGTTCCAGTACCTGGTTCGCTTCCTCCTCGTTTTTTAAATAAACGATCGCTTCATTGTTGACGACAATGGCTGTTGCAATTGCCTGGATTTTCGCTTTCGCAGCGATTTTTTTGCGAGTAGCATCATCCTCTGGTTCTGAACGGAATACATCTTCTTCTATGTACGTAATGTCATTCGTTAATCCGAATTGATATTCTTTATATTTCTGTTTTTCCTCTTCAATCAATTTATCAATTTCAGATTCTACGACAGCTTTGCTTGATACATTGCCAAGATACTCCTCATCCATATACACATGATAAATCGTATCCAAGCTTGTTTCAGCCTGTGCAGGTAGCGTTACATTCATGAAAAGTGCAAACACAGATATGATCGCTATAAGATATGTTCCGACTTTGATGCGGCTTCTATCCTGAAGATTCATTTTTCCCCTTTTTCCTCCTAAGATCGTTAGGCCAACAGGACGTTGGTCACAAAGGCGTTGCGACGTACAGGAAATACTAGTGCAAGGGCAGCGACAGGACGTCGCGATTTGACCTTGCCGCCAGGACGGCGCGCCTTTAGCCGTTTATCCTCTGTTTAATCCTTAATGACCGCGCTTTTTTGTTAGAACTTTCTTTATATAAGTAGGTCAATAATTTCGTTTTCCTTTTCGGACTTTACTTTACCATATAAGTTTTGGGAATAAAGGGAAAACTAGACAATGTAATATAACTGTATAAATCATGTCATTTCACGTAAACCACTAGATTCTAAAGTCACCGTGGTGGTTGCCATAACACCATTTTCACTCTTAATCTTATTTATACAAAGTTATGACATTTTATCACATAAAGTAACATCTATATTACATTTTGTTTACAATGAATTAGTTTTACATGAGAAGGGGTAAAAAAGGACATAAAAAAAGCATTGCGAGAGGCTACGTCATCGCAATACTCCTTGAGGAAAAATGTAATGAATGTATTTTATATTATCATGACCTCTTCCGTTTAGCAACAGCTTCCGACAAAATTTCAGCAATTCTAAGATTATTACAGTTATCCTTGACAATCTTTCGGGATAAAGGGCGAACAAGTACCTAATGAATAGAGATGCAGCTCATGCATGGCTCTTGTACAAGCTGTATAAAATAAATTTCTTTCCATTTCCCTACCATATTGTTGCTGAGAGGCATTATAAAGAATAACCGCATCAAATTCGATTCCCTTTGCTAGGTAGGCTGGTAAAATAATCGTTCCCTTTTCATAGGCATTCGTTTCCTTCTTCATTAATCGTAAAGGAATTTGAGCTTTTAACTGCTCATAAGCCGTCTGACTTTCCGCGGCGGTTTTGCAAATAATCGCAATGGTCTCATGCCCTTTCTTCTGCAGCTCTCCCACACGGTCCACAATCCCTTTATGTAAGGATTCTAGGCTTTCTACCTTTGTGACCGTTGGCTCCTCACCATTTCGATTGAAAGGTTCAATAAGTTCTCCACCCGCGATCATCTCTCGCGTGAACTCTACAATCTGCCGCGTAGAACGATAACTTTTCGTAAGGACAATCTTCTCTTCCCCCTCAAGTTCGGCATTCAATAAAGTAGGCGCGTGCATGGAATGAGCATAAATGGCCTGGTTCATATCACCCAAGATCGTCATTTTGCTATTGGGAAATTGTTGTCGTAAAAATTCAAATTGGAAGGGTGAATAATCTTGTGCCTCATCAATAAATAAATGACGAATAAATGTGTTCGCCTTTCTCCCTTCTAATTGGTCTTGTAAATATAGATAAGGTGTCGCATCTTCATAAGGGATAACCCGCTGGTCTATTTGATTGATCGTATACGCGCGGATCAATGACCAATCTTCAGCCTCTGCCAATGTGTCTGATGTAAGAAACTGACGATAGAGTGCTTCAATATTTAATAATTTTAATCCTTTCAACTGGCGACGAATGGATTTTAAATGTTGACTGACAATCTTCTTCTTTAAGAATCGCTCTTCCTGTTCCATATCATCAAAAGCTTCTTCTTCCTTTTGTGTTTGGCGAAAGGCCTCTAAATAATCCTCTTTATCTAAAAGCTCCGCTTCTTCTAAAACCCAATCCTTTTCCCGCTCTTTTTTAGCGAAAGCAGAAAGGTCTTTTAGTAGCTTCTCCGCTGTAAGCTTTAAACGATTGGGAATCGAAATCTCTTTGTCAAAAGCATAAAATAAATCATGGATTTCTTCGCTGGAAAAGAGCAATTCCCCACGAAAATGAAAGGATTTAAACATGAGCCCCTGAGTGGACAGCTTTTCTACATATTCATCAATCGACTTTTTGTAAGCGACACTTGTTTTAAATCGTATCCCTTTTATACGCTGATCATATCCTGGTTCATCCTTAGCTGTTAATGTATATTCGATTTGCGAATAGGAATCTTCTACAGAGAAACCTTTGCCAAAGCGAGAAATAAGGTACTGCTGGTATGTCGTTTGCACCATATTTTCTTCTCCTAATTCAGGTAACACGGTTGCGACATAACTATTGAATAGTGGATTGGGAGAAAAAAGCATAATATTTTCTGATGTAAGTGTATGGCGATAACGATATAGTAAATAAGCAGCACGTTGCAAAGCTGCCGAAGTTTTCCCACTTCCTGCAACACCTTGTACAACTAAATATCGGCTTTTCTCGTTGCGGATAATATGATTCTGTTCCCGCTGGATCGTCGCAACAATACTTTTCATTTGGGTATTAGCCGTTCCCCCTAATACTTCCTGTAACAATTGATCACCAATCGTTACCCCTGTATCAAACATTCCCTTCAGTTTACCGCCTTTAATGATATACTGTCTCTTCAACTCAATATTTCCCTCAATTTCGCCAGATGGCGTGCGATAAGATGCCGCTCCTGGTGAGTGATCATAATAGAGACTAGAAATCGGGGCTCGCCAATCAAAGATTAAGAAGTCTTCGTCTTTTTGATCCATTAAAGAGGCGATACCAATATAAATCTGCTCTGCCGCTTGTTCTCCTTCTTCTTGAAAATCAATCCTGCCGAAATAAGGTGATTGATTCAAGCGAAGTAATTGCTCGACTTTTTTATAGGATTGCCCATGATTGCGTTCTTGTTCGGCTAGCAGTTCAGCCTGCTGCTTAATACTCGTAAAGGTCTCAATCACATCATCAGGATGATCTAAATTAATCGTCACATCTTTCCAAAAATCACGTCTGAGCTCAATAATCCCTTCCTTTAATCCCCCCATACGATCTTGGAGCTTTTCCAGCTTCGCTTTAATCACCTGCTGAATCATTTCAATGCGCGACTGTTCCCTTTTCCACTCCTCATTCCGCTTCTCCACCAACACCACTCCTTTATTGAAATAATATGCTTGACATCCCACATTATTTGTAATAAAATATAATATGGGTACATATAAACTACAATGATGTATTTTGACACATTCTTTAATATAGCATATTTATGTGAAAATCTCAATTATCTAAAGAGATTTCTTTCTTATGTTTAAAGAACAAAAGCGCAAGCGCCTGTTCAGCGACGTACAAATTTGGAGCATAAGGTTCAAAGGCTAAATACGCGCCGTCCTGGCGGCAGACTCAATCGCGACGTCCTGTCGCTTCGTCTGCACTAGTACATCCTTGTACGTCGCAACGCCTTTGTGACCAACGTCCTGTTGGCCTGAGATAAAGGAAACACGGCGACGAAGGAGCCGATGTTGACTTATCGTAGGAAGAAGGCGTAAATTTGCTAGTCGCTAGGCGCTGGAGCTGGATGTCAACCGCGACATAAGCAGCTTATCCACAAGCTAGGATTTTATAATTTCCTAAGCTATAAAAAAGCATCTTTCCCTTTTGAATGGGGGAAGATGCCCTTTTTCATTGCTAATAATATCCGGCACTTATATTTGTGCCTTGGCCGTTCACCCAAAACGAGCGCTTGCACTTTCTTATTAAGCTCCAGATGGTACAGCTGAATCATCGAAACGCCTTTCTAAGTTAACAAATTTATTATATTCTTTTACGAAGGCTAATTGAACCGTGCCAACTGGGCCATTCCGTTGCTTGGCAATAATGATTTCAATGATGTTTTTGTTTTCTGATTCATGATCATAATAATCATCCCGATATAAGAACGCCACAATATCGGCATCCTGCTCAATACTTCCCGATTCTCTTATATCCGACATCATCGGCCGCTTATCTTGACGCTGTTCTACTCCCCGTGATAGCTGTGATAAGGCTATAACAGGAACTTCTAATTCACGAGCAAGGCCTTTTAATGAACGGGAGATTTCGGAAACCTCTTGTTGACGATTTTCCTTCGAACTTCCACTACCTTGAATTAATTGAAGATAATCGATTAGGATCATCCCGAGTCCATGCTCCTGTTTTAAACGACGACATTTGGAGCGAATCTCCCCAATTTTAATCCCTGGTGTATCATCAATATAAATCCCAGAATTGGACAAACTCCCCATCGCCATGGTGAGCTTTCCCCAGTCCTCATTTGTAAGCGAACCTGTACGAAGATTTTGTGCATCAATATTTCCCTCTGCACAAAGCATCCTCATGACAAGCTGTTCTGCTCCCATCTCAAGACTGAATATCGCAACATTTTCTTCTGTTTTCGTTCCAACATTTTGGGCGATATTCAAAGCAAAGGCGGTTTTCCCGACAGATGGACGAGCCGCTACAATGATTAAATCATTTCGTTGAAAACCAGCCGTCATGCGATCTAATTCCGCAAATCCAGTAGGAATACCGGTTGTATCTCCTTTTCGATTATGAAGAAGTTCAATATTATCATAGGCTTGGACTAGGACATCTTTTATATCTTGGAAGTCACCAGCATTTTTTCTTTGTGCCACTTCCATAATTTGTTTTTCCGCTTCATCTAATAGAGCTTCAATTTCATCTTCTCGTGAATAGCCATCTTTAGCAATATTTGTAGCTGTACGGATCAAACGCCGTAATAATGACTTCTCTTCCACGATTCGGGCATAATAGCCAATATTGGCGGCAGTAGGGACCGAGACAGCCAATTCACTTAAATAAGAAACGCCCCCCACATCTTCTAACGTTTTCGAAGCTGCTAATTCCTCTGAAACAGTGACCAAATCCACAGCCTTTCCCATTTCAGTTAGCTTCATCATACAGTCAAAAATTTTCTGATGGCCGCTCCGATAAAAATCTTCCGGCAACAGAATTTCCGTTGCAAGCATCATGGAAGAAGGCTCTAGAAAAATAGCTCCCAGAACAGCTTGTTCAGCTTCAATATTTTGCGGTGGTGTTCGATCTAAAAACAGCTCACTCACTTTTATTCCTCTCCCCTTGCCATGTATCATTTTACAGTCTATCTATCATTATACTATTTTTCGACAAAAGAATCTGTTCCTTTCCCATATTCTTTTTGGGAAATCTTCTTCCATTATGTTATTTTTGCCAATTTGATCCATAGTCAGGTTCAAACATTTTCATCGAAAGTTAGCTAGTCACTAGCTTTGGAGCTAATTTCCGGCCTTAAGAGAGATGAAAAACCGCCTCAATCGGTCTTGAGACGGCTTTTCTTTCACCTAATTTTATTTTTCTTCTGCAACATGAACATCTAATGTTGCCGTCACATCTTGGTGAAGCTTAACAGGCACCTTGGTTACACCTAGAGAACGGATGGCATCATCTAAAAGAATTTTTCGCTTATCTACTTTGATATTATGCGTTTTTTTCAACTCAGCAGCAATCTGTTTGCTTGTGATCGATCCAAATAGACGACCACCTTCACCAGATTTTGCTGTGAGTTTCACGGTCAACTGCTCCATTTTTTCCTTTAGCTGCTTCGCTTCTTCTAGTTCTTGTTGAGCCTCTTTTTGTTCCTTTTTCTTTTGATTTTCAAGAGATTTCATATTTCCAGAAGTTGCCTCAATCGCATATCCATTTTTAATCAAGAAATTATGCGCATAGCCATCTGCAACGTTTTTGACCTCACCTTTTTTCCCTTTTCCTTTTACATCTTTTAGAAAAATAACTTTCATTCTTCCTGACTCCCCTCTATATATTCATCAATGACTTGCTTTAGTTTTAATTCGGCTTCTACAACCTCATATCCTTCTAATTGAACAGCGGCATTGGATAAATGTCCGCCGCCCCCTAAGGCCTCCATGATGATTTGCACATTGATTTCTCCTAAGGACCTTGCACTAATCCCGACAAGGTTTTCAGACCGTTTCGAGATGACGAAAGAGGCCGTGACCTGATCCATCGTTAATAAAATGTCCGCTGCTTGTGCAATAGTCACAGGGTTGTAAATTTCATCTTCCTCCGCACTGGCAATGGCAATTCCCTCTCTATATAATTCGGCTGTCTCAATCAACTTGGAACGCTTAATATACGTATCAAGATCTTCCTTCAAAAAGCTTTGCACCATCACTGTATCGGCTCCTTGGGTTCGCAAGTATGATGCTGCGTCAAAAGTCCGTGAACCTGTTCGCAGTGTAAAGCTTTTTGTATCGACAATAATGCCGGATAATAGGGCTGTTGCCTCTAATGAATTTAATTTCTTGTCTTTTGGTTGATATTCCAATAACTCTGTTACAAGTTCAGCTGTGGAAGAAGCATAAGGCTCCATATACACCAATAAAGGCTTTTTAATAAAGTCCTCACTTCTGCGGTGATGGTCCATGACCACAATTCTTTCGGTTTTTCCTAATAATCGCTCTTCAATCACTAAAGAAGGTTTATGTGTATCGACAACAACCAATAGAGTGTGGTCTGTTATTAATTCCATGGCTTCATCTGGACTGATAAGCATTGAATAAAGATCAGGATACTCTTTCATTTTCTCAATGAGTCTTTGCACAGAAATATCAATATGGTCGAAATCGACGACGATATATCCGTCAATTTGATTTAATTCCGCGGCTTTACGAATTCCTATAGAGGCCCCAATGGCATCCATATCAGGAAATTTATGCCCCATTACAATAACTTGATCACTTTCAACCATTAATTCCTTTAGAGCATGAGAGATGACACGTGCTCGCACGCGCGTGCGTTTTTCCATCGGGTTGGTCTTACCACCATAAAACTTCACCTTACCATTTGGCAATTTGACCGCGACCTGGTCTCCCCCTCTGCCTAAGGCCAAATCCAAACTGGATTGAGCGAGTTCCCCTAATTCAGGAAGTGAATAATCTCCCACACCAATTCCGATACTTAGAGTAAGAGGTACATTTTCCTTGCCAGTTGTTTCCCTTACTGTGTCTAAAATGGAAAACTTACCTGCTTCCAAATCTCGAAAAATCTTTTCATTTAATAAGATCACAAACCGATCAGATGATGTTCTTTTTAAAAAGATTCCATGCTCTAGAGCCCAATCATTTAATAATGATGTGATAAGGTTGCTTAAACCGCTTCGGGCCTGGTCATCCATTCCCTGTGTCGCATCATCATAATTATCCATAACAATGACCCCGATGACATCTTTATCTTCCGCATACTGCCTGGCTAATGCCATTTGGTCCGTTACATCGAAGAAATAAAGTAGTTTTTCCTCATGCTTAATCTCGACGCGAAATTTCTGATGACGAATTGTCACAATATCGCTCTCAATATCTTGCTTAATTAAGGGAACAAGCTGCTCCCCTACTTCATATAAGGAACGACCGATTAGGGAATTCTCATTAAAACAGGAGGCCATATAAGAATTGGACCATTCAATATAATAATCATCATTAATAAGCATGATCCCAATTGGCATTTCCAATAAGGCTTCCTCTCCAACCTTTTTCACTCGATAAGATAAGGTTTTGACATATTCCTCTCTTACCTTCACCATCTTATTTTCTAAATAGACAGCAAGCAAAAACAAGGCCAAGAGTATAAAAGCACCCACTAGCGCAACCCATATGTTCGTCAAGCCAATATAAATAAGCAAAACAGCTGCCACGGCCATGATCCCATATAATGGATATTGCAATTTGCGCTCCTTTAAATAAGAAGGCATCCCTTCAGCTCCTTTAACTTGTTCTTACATTTTATGATTCAAGCGCTGTCGTAAATTAAAACCTATATCAATTATACCTAACACTCTTACAATTGAAAGCAAAAACGGTAACAAAATCATAAAAATAACTGCCATAATAGGAATGATTTTCACCCATTTTTTAAAATGAGCATAGTAAAAAATAAAAGAAAATCCTTGAATCATTAATAGAATTTGCAGTAGAAAGACTGCATTCAAAATGACCATTTGAAAGAACGAACTTGTATCATCAGTGATGAACATAGAACATAATAGTACCACTAAGTATATCCATACAATCACTTTCGGAAAAGTTACGTTACGGAAAGGTTTAAATCTCGGCACTTCCACTTTTAACCATTTGGCAATCGGAAAGTTCACGGCGATCAAAATGAGAACCGTGATAAACGCGCCACTAGCTAATACAGTGGGAGCCATTGAACCAATTAAATTCCCCATCTCTAATAACTGTTCCCTTAATTCCATCGATGGTGTTTGTCCCAAAGCCGTTAAAGCATCCATATATTGATTCACAGTATTCTTAAACATTTGTTGATACTCATTAATAACATCAAATTGGAAAAACAACTTTGCTACAACAAATAATACTAATAAGCTAAATAAAAAGCCTATACTAGAAGCAACATAAATATTCCCTTTCGCTTCGTTTCTTTGTATGCCATGTCCCATTATCAATCCTGTGACTCCGTATAAAAGTGTAATCGTCACGCCTATAACTGAACCCAAAAAGAAGGAAATAATGAAAGCAAGCATAAAAAAAAGCAGCGAATATTTTATTGGATGCTTAGCAGCAAATAGTAAAAACGGCAAAAGAAAAACAAATTGAAGAACAATTGCCGTAAATGGTACATAAATCGCTACCCCAAGCATAATCGAGAAAATCGCTAAAAACATAGCCCCTTCTGTTAAAACACGGGCATTTCCCACTTTGTCACCCCTCTTTATTTATATCCTTCTCTATTTTACCGATGATTTTCTTAACCTTCAACTTTGCCACACCCATTGTTTGAGTCAAGTATTTGTGGGCAGAAATTTTCGCCCTTTAATTTTGTAAGCACTCTCATACTTTCAGGGTTCTCCAAAGTCGACTATTTTTCCATTTTTAAAAACCGGACAGCTCTTTTAAAGCAC